>JABXIP010000168.1 GCA_013373005.1 Cytophagia bacterium
CCAGCTTGAGATGATCTGCCAATGCTTTGAGGTCTTTTATTTCAGCATCGTTGGTATAGGCCTTCGGGTTTTGCGGCTTATCCGATTTTCCATTTCCCCTTAGATCGGGTACAATTACTCTGTACCCTTCATCAAGCAGAGCTTTCTTAAGTAGGGTTCCATTCCATGAATTTCCGCTGGAGATAAAACCATGAATGAGCATTATTGGTTTACCTGTACCTTCATCAGTATAGGTAATTTTAACACCGTCAAACGATTTAAAAGAATGAACCTCCTGCGCTGCTACTGAAAGGGTCAAGCAAAGAGTCAAAAGCATTAGAGATAGCCTCATATTTTCAGATTGGGAGAGGTTAAGATAATAAAATCAAGAAGGTTTCTTACTTCAGAAAGGTTTTCGAACTGAGAATTAATTACTAATATCATAAAGTAACATATATCAAGAGGAATATGAATAGGAGAGAGTTTTCTCATAAGACTGTAAGAGGAGCTGCCGGAGCGGCATTGTTTAGCACATTGCCACTGTCTAGTCTTGGTTGCCAGAATCAGGATAGAAAATTGGGCATTGCTTTGGTAGGTTTAGGAGCATATAGCACCTATCAGCTGGCTCCCGCATTGCAAGATACTCAGCATTGTTACCTGGCAGGAGTTGTCACGGGTACACCTGCTAAAGAACAACAATGGATGCAGCGCTATGATATTCCGAAGGCCAATGTTTACAACTACGAGAACTTCGATTCCATTGTTAATAATGAAGAGATTGATGTGGTTTATGTGGTATTACCCAATGCTATGCATGCCGAATTCTGTATTCGTGCTGCTGAAGCCGGTAAACATGTGATTTGTGAAAAGCCCATGGCTGTAAGTGTGAAAGAGTGTGATGCTATTATACATGCATGTAACAAAGCTGGCGTAAAACTGGGAGTTGGGTATAGACTGCAGTCAGAACCTTATACCAATGAGATTAAAAGGATTGTCAGAGAGAAGACCTTCGGTGAGGTGAGGTTTGTTTCGGCCGAGGCTGGTTACAGATCGAGGGGTAATCCTGAACAGTGGAGGTTGAATAAATCGCTTTCTGGTGGAGGTGCTTTACTGAATATGGGAGTTTATGCTATTCAAGGTGCTATTTATGGAACTGGGCAGAACCCTATCTCAGTGTCGGCTCAAGAGTTCAGCACCGATCCTGATTACTTCAAAGACACCGATGAGTCCATCACCGCTCAATTCAAATTCCCTAATGGAGCCACCGGAAACATCTTCACCTCACATAGTGCCAATGTGAATAGACACTATTCAGCTTTTGATAATGGTTGGCTTGAGCTTAATCCGGCCAACAATTATGGACCGCTAGCCGGTAGGCTATCAAATGGGCAGGAATTAAAGTTTGCTCATGAAAGCCAGCAAAAGTTACAGATGGATGACTTTGCTAAACATGTACTGAGTGGTGAACCCAATCGTGCTCCCGGTGAAATGGGCAAGCGAGATATGATGATCTGCGAGGCTATTTATCAATCCATTGCCGAAGGAGGGAAGACGATTTCTCTCGATTTGGGCAGAATGGGGATTGTTGAGTAGGCTCTTCAATCACTGGTCAGACCACCCAAAGTGGTCAGATCGATATAAACCATGTGAATCACTAATTTTACTGCATGAGCAAAAGAGCCCTCACCAAATACTTGCAAGAGTTGCCCAAAGAAGAATTAGAAAACCAGGTGCTGGATTTATATACCCGATTCAAAGCAGTAAAGGATTACTACAACTTTGTTTTTAATCCTAAGGAAGATAAACTGGTTGAGGAGGCGAAGTTGAAAATTGCCAATGAGTATTTTCCAGTAAAGCGCAAAAAGCCAAGAGCACGAAGGTCTGTTGCTCAAAAGTATATCAAGCAATTTATGTTATTGGAGATGGATCCGGCACTTATCGCTGAGGTGATGCTATTTAATCTCGAAATCGCTCAACGTTTCAATCAAGTCAAAAGAGTCAATCAGGAGGCTTTCTACAAAAGCATGTTTAACTCTTTCGAGCAAGTGGTAAGCTTTACCGAGACCAATGGACTTAAGGCTGTTTATCAAAGTAGAATTCAGCGAATTCTTGAAATGGCTTGGGAGCAGGAGTGGTTCAATGCAGAGGGATTAGATCGCATATTGCACGAATCATTCACCCAATAATTCATCCAAGGCATCAAAAGCCTCTACTGTATTTCCTACAAAACGATAAAGTATTTCACCTTCAGGGCTTAGAATGAACTTAGTAGGGAACCCTGCTACATTCAGTTTTAACACCAAGTCTTCTTCACCATTCTTATCCTTGATCTGCAACCAATGATAGCCTTTTGGTTCTGTAAATTCTTTGATCTCCTCTATGGTGTCTCCGTTATTGACCCCGACAACTACTAGTCGATCTGAATACTTTTCATGATATTCTTTTACTTCGGGCATTTCAGCTACACAAGGCGCACACCATGTTCCCCAAAAATCGATTAACACATATTTTCCTCTCAGAGATTCGAGGTTAAAAGTCTCTCCATTTACTGTGGCATTGGTGGTGAAATTAGGCATAATTCTACCCACTCGTGTAGATTCAATGCCTTCAACTCTTTGAGCTACAGCATCATAAAAAGGATAATTTGTTAGTGCTGTATTCATGCCTCTAAAAAGGTCTATGGCTTCTTCTTGAGATACTTGACTTCTTACCATCATGTCTGATAAGTACCAGGCGGCAGCTTGAGAGTTTGGGTGGTCAGCAATGAACTGCTTCTTCAATTCATTGACCTCTTCATTTAATTGATTCATGCTGGCCCTTAAACTTTCAACTTTTGGATCCTCTGCATCAAACTCGTTCATCTCCAATTGTGTATTAATCGACTTATTCATCAATGGGAAGATCTTACTATTGATGGATGCTAATTCATTGTTGGCTGGAGTGCCTGAAGGATAGGCATTGATGAAATCTAGCACTTCTCCTTCAAAACTAATTTTATCACCAGGGCTTGCTAAAAATGCAAATTGACTAGACTTTACCGGGTAATAGCCACGTCCTGCTCTTTTTATGGTTCTTTCAACATTGGGCCAAAAAACCACGAATGTAGATTCTTTGATTTGACCGGTGTAAGTAAATCTGTCGTTTTCCACCATCACAGAATCACTAACTCTTTGGCCATCGATTCCGGTGTAACTGGTAGACATATATTCCGTGTCGAGACCTTTTACAAATCCGGTAACAGTAAATGTGTTTGGATCTTCCTGTGGGCTTGAACAGCCAATAATGGTAAAACAGGCTGCCAAAAGTAGTGCGGCTTTCAAAGAAGTATTTTTCATCCCAATAGATTAGTCAGTAGGTATAATTCGCCTCAATATAGTCTAATCATCTATCTTCTCAATAAGTTAAGAAGAGGGAAGGATTCTCATAAGTATGGTTTGCGCTCGAAGGCTTAATGGAATTTGGGCTGAAACTTTCTTGTGCTAACCTTTGAATTTCTTCCCTTTAATTGGAAATATAAGATGGAACCTACTAGTGGTAAAGCTATAATTAGTAGAAACCATGAGGACATTTCAGATGGGTTTTGCCTTCTGGTTTTGGCAATGTCTATTAATGCCCAAAACCAAAGTACAAGAGTTAGTATTATGAGTGTGATTACCAATTCCATTTTTCTAGAGTTTAAATTGTATGTCTTATTTTCAACATAAGTTAAGGCTTCATTATATTAATTCCTACAGTTTAGATTGCTCAAAGAATGACTCCAACCAAAATCCATTCAACCATTCCATGGCTAAAGAGAAATCTACGATATCTCGATACTTCGAGAGACAAGTGGATGGTTATTATTAGCTCAGGAGTCTTTTGTGCACTGTTCCTGCTTTATTTCAAGCCATTCGGAATTACAAATTATGACCCTAATTTTCAAATAGATGGGCAGTTCATAATGCTTATATCTACGGTTGGTTTGGTTGCTATAGTTGCCTTGGTCTTTACTGAGTTTATGCTCAGGCCATTACTCATTAAAAACTGGAATTATGGCAATGCCTTAGTGTGGTTTGTGGTAGCAATGCTCTTTCTTTCGAGCACTATTTTTCTCTACTACAACTGG
>JABXIP010000045.1 GCA_013373005.1 Cytophagia bacterium
ACATTGGAGACCAACACTGGTGGATGAAAGACCTGCCTTTTAAAGATTGGGTACACGATCAATCGGTTTATGGAAATACAAGCTATAGAGGCACTGTAGCTTCAGACCCTTATGCCTCAAAACACGACACCGATCGCCTGGTAAAAGGATGGTTCGTCAATGAAATGCCCGATCTAGACCAAAGGAATGAACAATTGGCAGATTACCTCATTCAAAACACATTGTGGTGGATTGAATACTCTGGTATTGATGGCATTAGAATGGATACTTACGTTTACCCTTACAAAGAATACATGGCTCGATGGGCTAAGGAGGTTTTGGAGGCTTATCCAGATTTCAATATTGTAGGTGAATCTTGGGTTGAAACTGTGGCTCATGAATCTTACTGGCAGGAAGACAAAGCGGGAGAAAATGATGGTTATGATTCCAAGCTTCCATCCGTTACCGACTTTCAAATTCATTTTGCCGTTCGCGATGCATTTAATCAAGGCTTCGGCTGGGACAGTGGATTAATGAAAATCTACTATGCCCTTTCGCAGGACAGACTCTACTCAGACCCAATGAAGAATGTGATTTTCCTCGATAATCACGACATCAGCAGAATCTATTCAACCTTGGGTGAAAAACCGGAAAATCTAAAAATGGCCTATGCCTTCCTGCTCACAACCAGAGGTATTCCTCAGGTATATTATGGAACTGAGCTAGCTTTTAAAGCCGGGCCGGGTTCATGGGGAGATGGTGCCAAAAGAGCTGAAATGCCTGGCGGTTGGCAGGGAGATGCCCGTTCGGTATTTACCAAAGCAGGTAGAACCGCTGAAGAAAACGCCATGCATGAATATGTAACGAAGCTGACCAACTGGCGCAAAACCAGCGATGCTGTAAAAAATGGCAAGCTTCTTCACTATGTTCCGGAAAACAATGTCTATGTCTATTTTAGATACACCGATAGAGAACGAGTGATGGTAATTATGAATATGAATGACAACGAGGTGACAATTTCCAGAGAAAAGCATATTGAAATGCTCAGAGGTTTTACCTTTGGAATGGGGGTAATTTCAGGAAAGAACTTCGATGTAACCAAAGACTTCAACGTTCCGGGAAAAACAACCACAGTAATCACTCTGAAATAATAATGACTTGGACCTAACACAAGCCAAAGACAGCTGTAACGAAATTACCTACAATTCTCTGTTCCGAAGCATTGCCCCGCTACTTCGCAACTTCCTCTATGCCAAATATCGAGATCTGGAAAAGTCTAACGATATGGTGCAGGAGGCTTTTCTTACCTTATGGAAGAATTGTGCGAAGGTATTGCCTACCATGGCCAAAGCCTATGTTTTTAAGGTGGCTCAAAACCAAATGCTCAAAAGCCTAGACAAGGAAAAGACTAAGGAGAAGCATATTCAGTTTATCCATAAATCGAGCCATACCGAAACTCCTGAATTTCAAATGGAGTTCAACGAATTCGATAGAAAAGTGAAGCAGGCCATCGAAGACTTACCCGATGGTCAGCGTGAGGTGTTTCTCATGAATCGCATAGAAAAAATGACTTACACTGAAATTGCGGAAGCATTAGAGGTAAGTGTAAAGGCTGTAGAAAAACGGATGCACAAAGCACTGTTGAAGCTTAGAGAAAGAATAAATGAGAAAATTTAAGCCCACTGGTGGGGTTAATCCGAATGAAACGGATATAAGGTTAGAATTATTGTAAATGAGTTCAAATTCTGAAGATAGAGAAGACTTTTTAGCCAAGTGGTTGGCGGGTGAATTAACACCTGAGGAGAAAGCAGAGTTTGAGTCTACTGACCAAGGGCAAGATATGCTCAATATCTTGAACTCAGCAGACAAGTTGGCCTTCCCTATTTACGATGTGGAAGCAGAGCTGCTGAAACTAAAGCAAACTCAAAGCAGGCAAGAAACTAAAGTAAGGAGCATCACCCCTATTTGGCGTATGGCAGTAGCAGCCGTTCTGGTGGTTGGCGTCTCGCTGGTCTATTTTCTTACCAAACCCAACTATGAGGTTTACGAAACTCCGTTTGGAGAAACTCAGGCCATCACCTTACCCGACAATTCAGTGGTGACTCTCAATGTCAGCTCTGCGCTGAAATTCAATCCCAAAACTTTTACCGAAAACCGAAAGCTTATCCTTGAAGGTGAAGCCTTCTTTGAGGTGACCAAAGGGGTGAATTTTGAGGTAAATACCGAAGAAGGCAAAGTGGTAGTAATGGGTACCAGTTTCAATGTGAAACAACGCCAGAAAAATCTTGAGGTTCAGGTACACACAGGAATAGTTAAAGTAACTGAGGGCGATATTGATATTGTATTGAATAAAGGTGATGGGGTTAGAATTGAGAATGGAAGATTAGACAGAACCTGGGCGAAAGCAGTTGATGAAAAGCCACTATGGATTACTGAAAACATTGTAGAATTGAGTGATGTACCGTTCTCTGAAGCCTTAGAATCGCTTAGAAATTCATTCGGAATAAGCATTCAATCAGACATATCTTTAACTTCAGAGCGTTTTACAGGATCATATCCGGGAGATAATGTTGAGGTGGCCATCCAAATTGTTTTGTCGACAGAAAAGCTTGAGTACACTTACGACCCAGACAGCAAGCAACTTAGCATTACAGGTGTTGCTGAGAATTAGTCTCATACTCACGCTTGCTATTGGTTCGGCCTTCTACTCGCAGGCACAAGATGCTCTTGCAGCTGCTTCTACCTCCAATTCTTTAAAGTCGGCCTTATTTGAATTGGAAAAGGAATATGCCGTTCGCTTTTCCTATGATCCCAATGAGATCAAAGGCATAAGAGTGCCCCAGCTTACTAGTCGAGGCAGTATAGAAACCGACTTGCACCAATTATTGCAATCAACCAACCTGGAGTTTGAAAGAGTTGAAGGGCAATATTTCGTTATCAAAAAGGCTGATTCAAAGTTCATTAGGTTTCAGGTAGACGATGCAGAAACCGGCACTCCACTCCCCTATGCTACCATTCGACAGCAGAGCACAAGTATGGGCATTGTTACTGACGAAAACGGAATTGCCAGGTTGGTGATGGCCAACCCTAAGGGAGTGATTCTGGATGTGTTGTATTTGGGTTTTCAGAAATTTGCGATCAACCTAGACAGTATTGATTCCAAAGCGTCACTCAAAATCGGAATGAAACCTGAACCTTTAGACCTTAATGATTATGAGGTGAAGGAATACCTCAATGCCGGAATTGCAGCCGACCCAAAAGCCAACAGTTTTAAAATCCTTCCACAGGAAATGGAAATCTTGCCAGGACTCTCTGAACGAGACGTTTTACTTTCTGCACAAATCATTTCTGGCGTTAACTCAAATGATGAATCGGCTTCGGGAATCAATGTAAGAGGCAGTTCACGAGACAACACTTTGCTCTATTGGAATAACGTACCTATTTATCACACAGCCCACTACTTCGGAAGTATCTCCAGCTTTATTCCTTCATCAATAGGTGTGCTCGATGTATATAAGAACTATGTCCCTGTAAAGTACGGTGGAGCTTCAGCAGGCTTGATTTCATTGGAATCTAGAAACGAGGTTGACAGAACTTTAAGGGCCGAACTTAGTCTCAATATGACACATGGCGATGCTTTCGTAAAAACTCCTTTTCTAGGTAAAAAGGGATCAATCATGTTTGCTGCGCGAAGATCCTATAACGATGCCATTCCTACCTGGACCTACAATTCCTACGGAGAAAAGCTCTTCGGTAGGGAAATTAAAGATCGCCAAGGCGTGATTTATGAGAGCGAGTATAGCAATAACCTGAAGTTCTCTGACATCAACTTTCAGTGGAACTATGAGCCCATAGACAGATCCTCTGTCAAGCTGAGTTATATCCGAAGCCGAAGTCGCTTTGATTACCGAGAGGCTGATAGAGATGAAAGACAAAATATAGAGCAGGAACATCATGTAGAAAGCTCAGGAGCAGATGTATCATGGGCTTATCGCCTAACAGACCGACAGTCACTTACAGCCAGTCTGGCTTATTCAAAATATAACATGGAGTATGAATACGCTAACATTCGTAACCCAGACATCACAGAAGATGACGATGAGCAGGAACGCAGTAACGACATCAATAATCTTGAAGCCAGAATTGCGCATACTCAAATTCTCAAGGGAGGTCATAAACTGAGCATAGGTTACCAGTTCAATAACTTCAACATAGACAACCTCATTAACACACAGAATTTCTTTGAGGAAGACTATGCAGAAGAAATATCTTCCAAAGCGAACATCCATGCCCTGTACTCCGACTTAAACATTCAGGCTACAGATCAATTGGAGCTAGTATTTAGTGGTAGAATCACAGACATTGAATCATTGGGCAAAAGGGTCTTTAGCCCACAGATAAAGGCCAACTACAACCTAAACAAGAACTTCCTTTTTAAATCTACTTACGGTATCTATCATCAGTACCTGAGCACTATCAAGGAATCACAATTCACTATTTCCAATGCCGTTGAACAGCATTGGCTTTTGGCTGATGATGAGCAATTGGTACCCTTGGTTATTAATAAACAAGCTAGCATCGGCTTCATTCATAACTCAAATTCTTGGTTGGTAGATTTCGACCTATATAGAAAAGATATTGATGGATTGCTAGCCAGAAACCTAGGCTTTGGATTTACTCAGGAAGATGGGTTTAATCAGGGCTCTGAAAGGATTTTAGGACTGGATTTGACTTTGCGGAAACGCTGGAAATATTTCAAATCTTGGTTTAGCTACAATTTTCAAGACTCACAGGTAAGCTTCCCAGATCTCTTTCCTAATAGCTTCGCCTCCAATTTAAACATCAGGCATCAGTTCAATATTTCTAATAGTTATACCAAGGGCAATTGGGAATTCTCCTTCGGCTACACTTTCAAAACCGGGGCTCCATATACCAGCATCAATAATATCAGACTAGATAGACGGGATAATAATCCACCTCCGGGGCAAAATAATGATGATGATTTCAGACTTCAGTTCAGTAGACCTAACAGTTTAAGAATCAGTAATTACCACCGTTTTGATGCCTCTATTTGGCACAGGTTCCATGGCCGCAGTTGGCGAGGCGAAGTAGGTTTTAGCCTAATTAACCTCTTCAATAGAAGAAACATCTATAATATTGGCTACCTCATAGACTTCAATCGTGAAGGTGATATAGCCATTGTAGAGCGTACCAAGTTCTTTCTGGCTTTCACTCCTAACTTCAGCATAAGGTTTAGTTTTTAGCAAAAAGCTCGCTCCTATGGAGCTTTCGTGAATTGTCCTAAGTTTAAATTCTTCTAGCGAAGCAGAAAATACATAGTCTTATGCTCTTCCGGATACCTTATACATTAGGTCGAAGCGAGACGCTTCAACCAGCTAAAGAAGTTAGATATTGAAATCCTCCGACCTTCGGCCTCCGCCTTTTAAAAAGGAGAAATAGTTCTAATCCCGCTTGTGTGCAGTTAAACTATCGCTTTGAGCTCTTCGATAGTCCCTAGAGGGTCAACTGATTTGAAGACAAAGCTCCCAGCCACCAGTACATCGGCACCGGCTTCTAACAGTGGACGAGCATTGTGAGCATTCACTCCACCATCGATTTCAATGAGTGTATGCGCTTCATTCTCGGCAATGATTTCCTTGAGCTGTCTTACTTTTTTGTAGGTGTTTTCAATAAACTTCTGCCCACCGAAACCGGGGTTTACACTCATCATGC
>JABXIP010000108.1 GCA_013373005.1 Cytophagia bacterium
ATTGAAGCGGAAAAGGCCGGACTCAAAGTTGAATTCAAAGCCAAAGACGTGCTGGAATATCCCGGGGAACTCCTGGCAAAATTCGAAGAGCAGCCTGATCTCAAAACCGCTTTTGAAGCGCTGACTCCGGGTAGGAAAAGAGGTTATATTATTCATTTTACCCAACCCAAGCAAGCCCAAACCCGGGTGAGCAGGATTGAAAAGTGTATTGCCAAGATTATGGAAGGCAAAGGCTTTTTTGATCGATAAGTCTTAATTTCTTGAGGCAAATCCCTGCAGTTGCTTAACAAGCTCTTCTCCGGCACTCGGTCTCTTAATACCCTCTCTAACCAGTTTTCCATCTTTAGTAATGACCATATAAGTTGGAAAACCAGAAATACCCACTTCTAAATCGAACTTCTGATATTGTTTGTCATCGAGGAAATAATTGTCCCCCGTCAATTCATGCTTTTTCACCATGATATCGAACGATTTTTTATCAGACTGGGCACACAGATATACATAAACCACATCTTCAAGCTTACTCTCCTTGATTCGTTTCATGTTTACAAATTCACCAATGCAAGGCCCACACCAAGTGGCCCAAACGTCTATATACACCACCTTTCCCTTGTATTTAGACTTGAGTTCGCTGAGTATATTTCCTGAGGCTTCGGCAATTTCAACCCCCTGAACAAATCTGGCGTTTTTGAGTATTTCGAAATCGGCAATATTCTGATTGATACCATCTAAAACGCTCGGCACCAGATCCAGATCTTCCAACTTAGCCTGAATGTAATCTGGCACTTGTATGCCTCTGGTGGCAAAGTTCATATCCAGATAAGTAGCAATAATACTCGACCTTTGAACAGCACTTAAACCCGAGACTTTGTTGATTAGATGATCCCAATTCACCTTCTTCTGAATATCTAATATCTCCTCTTTATTCGCTTCAAAAATGGGTTTCATATCACCAACAAAAGACAGGCTGCCGTAAGTGTTTTCTCTCTCTAGCTCCTTTTCCCTCCATTGATTAACAGTAAGTCTATTTCCCTCACTGACTGCCTTATTAGACAGGAAGTCATAGACATAATCGAGTTTAAGATCATGAATTACTTTATTCTCCCTTGGCATCATAGGCATAGTGAACTCACGGGTTAGATAAGGATAATGATCGGTCATGAGATCGCCAATTTCATCTGGCATCAAGCTGACTACTTTATCCAGGTATTCGTCAGACACATCGACAGGCACTATTCTACCTCCACTCCTGTCCTGATTGTGTAGCCAGATATATCTTCTTAAATCATCTGCCGCATAGGTTCTTACATCGCGCAAGCTGTAATCCTGGATAAACGCGCTGGTTGGTATTGAATCGAAATAGTTTTCATAAAACCGGTGATGAGACTGCCAGAGTTTTAGTCTATAATCCATATAGGCATCGGGCTCCAGAGCCTTTTGTAAACTATCGCTCTCAGTATAGTTTCTAATCTTCATATACTCTGGTTGTAGAACCCTGAACTCTTCATTCTCAACAGCCAGATCTCCCATAAAATCAATCTTTTTTACGGTTGTCCAACCACCACCGAAAGAGGCTTCATCAATGACCATGGCCTGTTTGGCTCCAGGCGTTGAGAGATAATAGAAAAAAGCATCTCCAACACTCACCATAATGGGTTGAGGATTCGCCAAAGGAAAGATGACCTTGAACCTTCCATCTTCCCCCACCTCTTCCACAAACTTCTTTTGCCCTTCACTGAAAGCATGGTTGTATATGATGGAGATGGTAAGAGGCATGGTATCTTTGGCAATAAATACACCCTGAAGCACCACCTGATCTTTCTTAAAGAAATCATTGCTGACATCGGTTGTACCCACTGTCCGGTCGGCTATGTTCTTTGACTTGAAATTCTGGAGTACTATTGAAACTCCATCGGCTTTCAACTCTACTGTATTTCCATCCCTTTTTAAAGTGAGTTCAGTCTCTGAATCCAGGTTATTTAGCTTGAGTTTTCCATTCTCAAATCCAACTATTTCCCAAATTCCAGCCTTATAAAGTGCATAGTCCTCGGCAATCATTAACTGAAGCTCGTTGGAGCCATCTCTGGTGTACCAATTCCCTTTAAGATCATCAAGATCCTGTGCTTTAGCAGTTAGGAGAGAGCAAATCAGAAGTAGAAAAAGCAGGTAGGTTTTCGTGTTCATTGAATGAGAATTAAAGTTTTAGTTATTCAATAAAGCCAATATTCTTTCATATGTCAAGGTGCGTTGGTTAAGATTGCTTAATTCTGCATAATTTGAACTTTGGCATGCTTCGATCGTAGCTCTTCTTATGCATAAACTTTTACTGGCTGCTCTTCTTTTCATTCCCCTTGGTATTTTCTCTCAGACATATGGAAACATTGCCATCAAAGACGGCAATATCTATTACCAAACTTTTGGTGGCGGCCGCGACACGCTCCTGATTATTAACGGAGGACCGGGAATGAATAGTGAAGGCTTTGCAGGATTGGCTACTGAGCTAGGCAAAGACGCTTTCTGCCTTATCTACGATCAGCGGGGCACTGGAAAATCCCATATCGCTGAAATCAATAATAATACCATCACAATGGATTTAATGGTAGAAGACATTGAGTCGCTCAGAAAAAGCCTTGGAATCAGCGAATGGATAGTTTTTGGTCAGTCATTCGGAGGCATGCTTGGCTCCTATTATGCAACAAAGCATCCGGAGAATATAAAAGGCCTTATTCTTTCTGCCTCGGGCGGCATTGATCTAGAAGCCTTTGATGACCTGGATGTTCTGAACAAACTCAGCAATGAGCAAAGACAACAATTCAACTACTGGAGCCGGCAAATCAGCAATGGTGACACCTCATTTAATGCACAACTTCAACGAGGAAAAAACCTGGCTCCTGCCTACTTATATTTCGATCGGGAAGCAGACGTGAATGCGATAGGGCATCGCATAACTCAAGGTAACATGACGGTAAATGAAATAGTCCACAGAAACATGCGAAACATTAATTTTGATTGTAAACCAGAGTTAAGAAAATTCAAAAAACCAGTTCTCATTCTTCAGGGAACGGAAGATATTATTCCTGTTGAAATTGCTCAAAGAACACATGACATCATTCCAAATTCAGAGCTTGTTTTGATGGACGAATGTGCCCATTATGGGTGGTTGGAGGCCAGGGAAATTTACTTTGAAGCCATTCAGTCGTTTTTTAAAAAAGTTGATACACCTTGACAAGATAGAATCTTCGCTCAACAATGAAATAATAACCTCATCGCTACCAAACCCTGTTCTCTAAACCACCATAAAAACCACAAAACAGACTCGTATCTACCTCTGATAGAATAATATAAGTGCAGATAAGAAAAGAGATTAAATTAGCTCAAACTAATCACTTTACTATGACCAGCATTGTAACCACAGTTAATCCTTCCGACAAATCGGCACTTAAACAATTTATAGCCTTGGAACGGAGGCTCATGAAGAACTATCCAAAATATATAAGCGAAATCGATTCTGATGTAGTTAAAGTACTCACCAAAAAGTCCATCGCTTCAAAAAGCCTCGACATTGGTCTTTTCTTAGTTTCGAAAGACGGAGAATATGTAGGCAGATGTGCAGCCATCATCAATAAGAGATTTCAAGAACAGAAACAACCCGGTTCCGGCTTTATAGGCTATTTCGCTGCTGCAGAAAATTGCGCGGAAGAAGTTAAGGTAATGATGAAGGCGGCTGAAAATTGGCTCAGTGAGAGAGGTGTAAAGAAAGTAATTGCTCCAGCCAATGGTGGTGCTCCAAACAGTATGGGATTTCTGGTATCGGGATTTAATGAAGATCCAATGTTCCCATTCCCTTGGTCACCGGAATACTACCCTAACTATATAGAGGCTCTGGATTACAAACCAACCTACCCTCTATGGTACTATGAGATAGATTTCACCAGTGATAAGTACAAAGAGGCCAAGCAAAAATATAGCAGCTATGATCAGGCAACCATCAGAACTATCTCTAAAAAGAACTGGATCAAGGATTTAGAAATTGTAGCAGACATGCTTAACGAAACGTTCGTGAATGAATGGGAATTCACTAAAATGACGCATGAAGAAGCTAAAGAATTCTTCGGACCAATGAAAGACATCTTTGCTCCCGAACAAATCATTATTGCCGAAGCCAATGGTAAACCAGTAGGTTTCTGTCTGGCCATGCCCGATCTAACTCCCTTGTTTCGAAGCTTCAATGGCAGAATTGGTCTGATGGCGATCTTCAAACTCATAACACAGGCTAAAAAATTCAAAAGATCTGGAATTTTAGGCATTGGAGTTTCTGAAGGTTTCAGAGGAAAGGGACTGTCTAAAGCTATTGCCATGAAAGTCTATGCATATCATGAAAGCCTTGGCATGAAAAGCAGTTTGTACTTCCCCGTAAATGAAAGCAACAAAGAATCAAGAGGCTTTGCAGAATCCATTGGAGGCCAAGGTCAATTAACCTATCAGGTTTATGACAAAGACCTCTAATACCGCGGTATTGAAAGAGAAAACGATCTTATTTGATAGAAAAAGTGGGCGATTAATTTATCGTTGCCCACTTTTTAATTGATGGCTAATGCATCCTATCACCTCTTACTTCCAGACTTTCGATGATTTTAGCTTCTTCTACAAGAATCTCTTTCCAACGCTTAGTCACATATTCATCTCCCAAATATGACTTCGCAAGGCTTAAGAAGTTCTTATAGTGACTGGCTTCGGAAACCATCAACTCATAGTAGAATTTCTGTAGCTCTTCGTCCTGGATATTTTGGTGAAGCATTTTGAATCTTTCGCAGCTTCGAGCTTCAATGAGGGCATTCATTAAAAGCTTTTCTACCAACTGCTCTTCACGACCTCCACCCTTTTTCAGAATACCTTGAAGCCTGATCACATACTCATCCTTCCGCTGCCTACCCAGCTTCATCCCCCGCTTATTCAGCTGATCTATCACGCGCTCAAAGTGACTCCATTCTTCAGCCACAACTGGTGTCATCATATCCACTAACTCTTTCCTTTCCGGATATTGAACAATCAACGATATACATGAAGAAGCTGCTTTCTGCTCACAATACGCATGATCTACCAAAATATCTTTAATATTCATTTGGGCTATATCTACCCACCTGGGGTCGGTTGGTAACTGTAAACCTAGTATATGATTTGTGTATTCGTCAGCCATGTGGCAAAGGTAAGATCATCACTTCAGATGGAAAAACAGAGTTCATCAATTAACCCAAATTTCAATTTCAACTTGATTTATTTCTATGATTGATTCATTTTTACCTTCAAGAATAACTACTCTGTACTATGAAAAAACTTTTACTTAGCCTGAGCTTTATCTTGATCACCAGCATTGCCGCAAAAGCTCAAAGTGATTCAGTTGTTATCAACAAATCGGGCTCTTGGGGACTCAATTTTGCGAATGTAGGTCTCTCTAACTGGGCAGCAGGGGGTGAAAACTCTATCTCAATAGGAACTGTATTCAACACCAAAGTGGAGAGGATTCATGGACTCAATAAATGGGTTAATCAGTTAGATTTTGCTCTTGGTGGGGCTAAAATTGGCGATAAAGGTTTTAGAAAGACTGACGATAACATCATTTTACTTTCTAAGTATGCCCATACCTTGAACGATGATTGGTCCTGGGCTTTCTCAGGAATTTTCAGGACTCAACTTTTAGAAGGTTTAAAATACAGTCCTAACCCTGCCGTATCTGGAGAAGAAATTTCGGAGCGAATATCCAATTTTATGGCTCCAGGCTACTTGACTCTCAACCTGGGTATTGAGTATGACCCAAGTGATATCTTCACACTTTCTCTGTCTCCTGCAGCAGGGAAGTTCACTTTTGTGAGTGACGATGTGCTTTCTGCAGCAGGCGCCTTCGGGGTTGATCCGGGTAAAAAATCGAGAGCAGAGTTTGGTGCTAACATGTTGGCGGTACTTGATATACCAGTTATGGAGAACATCAATTTCAAAAGTACCTTAAACTTTTTCACAGCTTATAGCACTTTTGGTAATGTCGACACCAACTGGGAAACTTTGCTTGTAATGAAGATTAACAAATGGTTCAATGCAACCTTCGGTACCCAATTGATTTATGATGATGACATTATGGTTGACACCGGAGATGGTGCTCCAAAAAGAGCTATTCAGTTTAAACACGTTTTGAACTTTGGGGTGAACTTCTCTCTATTTACAGGAGCAAATTAATCGAAGAACAACCAGCGTACTCCCATATCGAGGGTACGCTTTGAGCCGGTATAGTTAGGAGTAATAAAGTAGCCTTTATATTCCAACTGATTGATGTGCCCCATTTTCACAAGAAAAAGGAAGTTGCCCACTTTGAAATTGAGGAATAGATCAACCTTTGCAAAAGCGTCAGAGGTAAAACCATCTTGCAAATGGTACTTCTGAATCACAGGATCATAGGCTAAAGGCTTATAATCAGATTGATAGAAAACATCTACACCAGTGTGTACCATCATTTTTCCACCAAAAATCTCATTCTTAAATGCAATCTGGCTTAAGGCCATAATTTCTGGCAATCGGTAGCTGTTGGCAGAACCTCCAGATATAGAGTTGTATCTGACAGAATTACTCCAGGTTATTTTGGGAGTAAGTGCATAGTCGAAGTTTAATCCCGGAGTAAGCAAAATAACATCGCTATTGGCTTGAGCCGGAAGCTTGTTCTCATCGAAATAGATGTAGTTTGAAATTCTGTTGAATTGAAGGAATGGTCTAAAGGATACTCTATTACTATTTACCTTGATGGTTCCTTCCAGATTATCTGAAGTCTCATTACCAAAGCTATTTCTCCAAGATCTACCATCTTGCAGATAGAAGTCCGTAAGATATGATGGCTGTCTGACTACTCTAGAATATTTTGCATCGAACCAATCGCTGCTGAAATCGCCCTCTACCAGATAATTACCATCGAAGAGGAACTCTCCAGAAGCCACAAGAAACACTTTTGGTGTAATTTGCTGTCGAAGGGTTCCACCAACATAATGCTCTGCCTTCTTAGCATTCAACTTATATTCATCAGCTTCATTACTAACCCTTACACTCTCATTCTTCAGCAGGCGATTTCTATAGTAAGCAGTGTATGAGAAGGTTTTAGTTCTCCCCTTCAAACCGAACTCATTCGCAAATTCCCTGAAAAAATTTCTGTCGTTGATAGCACCAGATGTTGGATCGGCATTCACCACACCATCATAGATATACTGATCATAACCAGTTAAATCATAGGCATCAGTATATCTAGTTATCTGCTGCATGTAATTCATAGTGTGGTACACCTGAAAAATTGAGTCCAAATCGAACTGCTGATAGATGTGCAGCCCCCCACGCTTGTCATAACTCTGGGCGCCATCTAAATACACATTGGCATCTTTATAATCAAAAAAGGTCACAGTATCCCCTTCAGCTGGTTCAGGCTGCAGAGCAGGATCAACCACCCCTCCTTGTTCCTGTACCGTGTGTTTAAACTGGGTGGTATTGAATAGTAACAGATATTTCTTAAGCTTGGAAGGCCTGTAAAAACCGAAAATATTCCAGTCGTTACTAACCACTTGTCTGTCGCCACGGGTGAGGTAGGCCAATTGTTTTTCTGCCCGAATGGCATTGAAGTTCCCTCCTATATTGAATTGAGTACTGTCATTCAAGGTAAACGTCACTCGCGTGATGGCTCTTCCTCCACCAGCAAACAATGCCTCAATATCTGTATAGGGAGATCGAGTATCGAAGTAACGAATTTTGTCAGGTGTGGTGTAGAAAGCATCGTAAGCATTATAGCCCGATGTTCTACCAATTGTTTTCGGCACCTCATAAAATAAAGACCGTTGTGCCGTGCCTATATTCCCTAGGTTCTGAATCAGGTAATTGTTTCTCTCATAGAAACTAATCCTGTGCATATTGTCAGGAATGGTATCTGGATTAAAAAAAACAATGTCGTTGAATTTAAAATTGCGCTCGTAAGTATAGCGAGTGCTTTTAGCGCTATAATTCTCTTTGTTGCTCAAAGCCTCCGCATCTCTGGCATTCATACGGGCCTGGAGCACAGAGTCCGCACCATTGCTAAAAGAATTGAGATTATTCTGAGCATTCACCCCAATCCAACAGCAACAAAAACCAATAATCAGAAGGACTTTCTTAAGCACGGCCAAAATTACAAA
>JABXIP010000533.1 GCA_013373005.1 Cytophagia bacterium
ACCACTTTGGGCAAATAAAAACTGCTGTTGATGTATGAAGTTGGATTGGCATTGTCCATATCCTGGCCCGAAGCCCGAACAGAGATTACCCTTTCAGAAAAAGTGTTTGGCCTTTGGAATGATATCTCACTCACAGACTCCGAGGTAAACACTCTGCTTGTGTCTACTCCCTCCTTTTCCAACGTCTTTCTCAGGAACCAAGGCACCTTAGTCAACTGACCTGTTCCCTTCATGTAAACTTGCGCTGAGTATGAATCGTTCTGTAGTAAATGGTACTTAGCTTTCGCAATCGCCTTCCTCATAATGGTATAGGAAGGATCTTCCGCCTTTCCTGAAACCACCACAGTTGGCAAATCATATACCTGTGGCTTTAGCACAATATTGATAGTTGTAAAACCACTACCTACCTGTATTTTCCTTTGTTCGGAGGCAAAGCCCATAAACTGGAATGACACATCGTATGTACCCGCAGCAAGAGGTAATTCATAATTACCCTCAAAATTAGAGCTAGTGCCTGTACCTGCCTGTTTTACGTAAATGGAAGCAAATGGAAGAGGGTTTCCCTCGTTGTCTTTGATATTTCCTTTGATTCCCTGAGCTAAAAGCTGACCACAAAAAGTCAGGGTTAGAAATGTGCATGTTGCTATTCTAAGCATGGTTTGAGTTTTTGAGTTTCAAGCAAATTACGAGCCACAGCCCTTAATCGCTCAAATTTTGAGTTTTCAGTAGATAGACGCTTTAAACGGACAAAAGGTATGCTTGAGTTTAGCGAAAAACCAGAATACTACTGGTAAAATTTCTTAAATCGGATATAGTCCACTACAGAAGAAGGTAGTAAATATTGAACAGAATGTTCGTTTCTGATGGAATTTCTAATGAAGGTAGCGGATATATCGAGCATAGGAGAATCGATATACTTGATGTTCTCATGCTTCACCTTAATCTTGCTTTTGTCTACCTGCGGTCTTGGATAAACATAGAGTCCGAAGTTATCCAATACGGATTGGTAATTCTTCCATTTATGAAAATGAACCAGATTATCTTCACCAATAATCAGTTTGAACTCATGCTCCGGATGTTTATCTGAAATGTAAGCCAGCGTATCTGCAGTATAGCTTGGACGTGGCATATTAAACTCAACATCTGAAGCTTTGAACTTGAAGTTATCGGCAATGGCCAATTCTACCATTTTCAGTCTATCGAACTCATGAAGAAGGGCGCTGCTACTCTTGAAGGGATTTAGTGGACTCACCACAAACCACACCTGCTCTAGATCTGTCTGATCGGCCATAACATCGGCAATCACTAAGTGACCTATATGAATGGGATTAAACGAACCGAAAAACAGACCTACTCTCAAAACTTAAGAAGTTAAAAACTCACTCACCAAGTCCTGCGCTTTGGCATAAGACTCTTCAAGGTTCTCGTTAAGCAAGGTTACATCAAATTTATTTTCGAAAGTGAGCTCAAATTCAGCTCGGTATAGTCGTTGGGATAAGCTTTCTCTAGATTCAGTTCCTCTGCCAGTTAGCCTTTTCTTCAATTCTTCTAAAGAAGGAACCTTCACAAAAATAGCGAGAGCCTGGTCTCCGAAGTATTTTTTAAGGTTCATAGCTCCTTTAACTTCCACATCGAACAATACAGTTTTGCCCTCAGCCCAAAGCCTTTCTACTTCAGTTTTTAAAGTACCGTAGTAATTTCCAGTGTACACTTCTTCCCATTCAATAAACTCATCAGCATCTATTTTGGCTTTGAATTCTTCTTTTGAAAGGAAGTAATAGTCTTTTCCATTTTCTTCTGTCCTGCCACGTTTATCTCTGGTAGATGCCGAGATTGAAAACGCTAGTTGCGGGTTGTTGGCAAGCAGATGTTTTACGATGGTCGTTTTTCCTGAACCTGAGGGTGCAGTAAAAATAATGGCCTTTCCGGATGTCATGCTTAAAGGTCTACGCTCTTGCGAATGGTGGTCACCAAGTTAGCTGGCATTGCTGCCTTATGTTCACAGAGCTTCTTTTTTATTTCGTCTTTAATACACTTTTCCTTTTCATAAGACATGCTAGACTTAACGCAGGTCTTAATTTTTTCTTCGAAAATTGAGCGAGACTCTGCATCTGCTTCATTGTCTAAAACCAATTGAACAATTTCGGCAAAACGCTCTTCGTCCACTAAATTTCCTTTCTTACAATAACACTGCTTAAACGTGTCTTTGAACCAATCTGAGAATTCCGACATTGTTTCACTCATTTGTTATACCCCATTTCCTTCGCGTAACTGGCCAGCTTTTCTTTCATCATATTTCTGGCTCTGTGCAATCTAGACCTTACTGTTCCAATCGGAATATCGAGAATTTTCGACATTTCTTCATAGGTAAAGCCCTCCAAATCACTCAATATTATAACAGTTCTGAAATCTACAGGAATACCGTTAAGCGCTCCTGAAATCTCATCACCAATCATATGCTGTACAGTCTCGACCCTTAGGTCTGTGGTGATGCTCTCATCTACATCGTCCGAATTGTAGTATTGCTCAACCTCGTTATAATCAACTTTGTTGGGCTGCTTACTCTTCTTTCGATATTCGTTGATGAAGCTGTTCTTCAAAATGCGGAACAACCATGCTTTTGCGTTAGTTCCACGCTCAAATGAATTGATAAACCTAAATGCCTTTAAATAAGTGTCTTGCACTAAGTCTTTGGCATCATCTTCATCGAAAGTAAGGCGAAAGGCAAAGTTGTACATAGAGTCTACATGCGGCATAAACTCTCCGTCAAAAACCTCGGCTTTTTCCTTCTCTGAGTAATCCTGTCTACGAGCCTGTTGCTCTTGTGCGGTTTCTTCAGACATGCATCAAATTTAAGAAATTAAACAGCAGTGCCTAAGTACAAGACACTGAGCACAAACATACAACACAAAAGGCTATTTGTTGTAAGTTTGCGGCACAGATTAAGATCGAAGCTTTGCGCATTTTATTTCTCACATTTCAAGGTGACACTGCCGGTTCTACCAATTCCATCGCTTATTTGGCCATGGGCCTCGCTGAAAGAGGACATGAAATTCACCTGGGTATAAGGAGAGAAAGTCTTCTCTGGCAGTTGGTTGAAGGCTCTAAAGTGAATAGAATACCAATGACCTTTAAGGGCAAGTTCGACTTCACCAATTGGCGACAAATCAGGGATGCTGTCAAGAACCACAACATTCAGCTCATTAATGCACAATCTAGCCACGACCGCTACACAAGCATTTTCGCCAACAAAAGGTATGGGCTGGGAGTAAAGGTTGTCCATACCCGAAGGCAAATGCCTTTAAGCATGGGTGGCCCGCTTCAACTCTTCCTTTATAATCAGTGGACTGATAGCATTGTTGCGGTAAGTAATCAGGTGAAAGATGGATTGATAAAGCTAGGCATCAAGCAATCTCAGCTGAAGGTTATTCATAACGGTACTCCTACAGCTAAATATGAAAATATCGATTCAGCTCAGGTCGAAAGATTGAAAGCCAAATTCGATCTAAAACCGGACGACTTTGTTTTAGGTTCAGTTTCCAGACCAAAGAATCAGATTCAGGTAATTAAGGCATTAGCCCTGGTTGAGAAGCCTCTCAAAATGATCTTTTGTGGTATTGAACCTACGGAAGAGATGCAGGAGATTATCAAAGGCTATTCCACTCCTCATCAACTATTCTTTGAAGGCCATGTGGAAAAGGATGATATACTGGCCTACTATAAAATCTTCGATGCCGATATTTTGGCTTCTACCATGGAAGGGCTATCTCAATCACTCCTCGAAGCC
>JABXIP010000361.1 GCA_013373005.1 Cytophagia bacterium
AGGTCCATGGTATATTGGAATACCTGTAGCCAGTTTTCGATAAGCAGGTAGGCTGCTGGAGCTGCAATCACAAAGCCAACGATCACCAGAATCATGATGTCTTTAAAGATCAGGTACACAAGCTGCGGTACAGTTGCTCCTAAAACTTTTCTAACACCTATTTCCTTGATTCTCGTGGCTGTGGTATAGCTGGAGAGGCCAAGAAGCCCCAAACAGCTAATGAGAATACAGATGTATGAAAGAATGGCTGTCATTTGACTTTGTCTTTTGTCTGATCTGTAAAGGTTCTCAGCTTGAGAATCTAATAAGCCATATTCAAACGGATGGCTAGGGTCTAACTCAGCATACTTAGCTTCTAAATAGTTAAGAGTTTGTTGAAGTGAGCCTGCCTTAGAGTGAATCACTACTGAAGGGTTGACTTGGGTGACTGTTCCAAATCGCTCATATCTGAGAATTATGGTAGGTTCAACTTTTACGTGAAGAGATGATCCGTTGAAGTCTTTTACAACTCCAATCACCCTACTCGGGGTTGGGGCACCAACATTGTTCACCCTTTTACCAATCGCATTGCTGTTTGAGCCCCAACCCATATTTTGGACTAGAGTCTCATTTACCAAAACGCTATTGGCTACATCTGTCTGAATACTTTCGTCATAATCTCTTCCTTCAATGATTTCCATTTCCATGGCATTCACGAAGTTTTCTCCTACGTACATAACGGTATAGGTGTCAGTTTTCATTAAGCTATCGACACCTTCAACAGCCATAGCTTGTCTGCCTCCACCAATAAGTCTGTTGCCTAGTGAATTAGCATTGCTGGCACTTATTCCTGTTGTGGTGGTTACATCAACAATATTTGGGTTCTCTCTTAATTCGTTCTGAATAACCTCTAGCCTTCTACTTACGGTAGTGTCTCGCGTAGGTACAATAATTACATTGTCCTTGTTAAAGCCTAAGTCTTTTGTTCTCATAAACTCAATTTGGTTGCTCATGAGTAAAGTGGAAATAACTACTCCAATGGATACAAAAAACTGAAATGCAACCAGCCCCTTTCTCATAAAGGTACTTCCGGGGCCTGTTTTTACTGAGCCTTTCATGGCACTGATTACTGAAATGGCTGACAAGTAGAATGCTGGGTAAAGACCAGAAAGAATACCCAGAATTAGAGTTATGCCTATAGAGCCGAAAAGCAAGATTGGGTTGTTCAGCCAGTCAAGCGTAAGCTCTTTACCAAGAACCTCATTAATATTAATTCCATAAAGCAGGAGATAAACCAAGCCTACTGCCAAAATGAGGGAGCAAAAGGTTATAAGAATTGATTCGCTGAGGAATTGAGAAATGAGCCCTGCTTTGGTAGAACCCATTACCTTTTTAATACCTACTTCTTTCGATCTTTTTGTGGCTCTAGCAGTTGCCAGGTTCATGTAGTTGATACTCGCAAGCACCAGAACAAATATGCCGATGGCAATAAATGCATAGGTGTAAGCCTTGTTTCCTGTAGCCAGGTCGAACTGGACTTTAGAATTGAAGTGGATTTCGTTGAGAGGTACTATTCCCGGAGAGAATCCTGCGCCTTTAAGCTGCGGAATTATCTGCTGAAATGGCTCCATATACTTGGTGAAGAAGTCTGGGAAGCGATTCAGAATTTGCTTTGTGTCATAATTCTTAGGAAGTAGAATGTATGAGAATGTTTGAATGTTCCACAATTGACCGCTTCGTTGCTGAGCATTCAAAATTGGCTGTTGCGATGTAATGGTGGTATAAGAGATAAGACCGTTAAATCTCAGATGAACATTATCCGGCAAATCTTTGATTATCCCTTTCACTGTAAACGTATTCTGATCTGTTCTTACTAGTTCATTCAGAGGGTTTTTATTTCCAAAAAGTCTCTTGGCGGTGCTCTCAGTCAAAACTAGACTTCGGGGTTCAACTAATGCCGTTTCAGGATCGCCCTGAATAAACTCATGAGTAAAGAGGTCGAACATGGTTGAGTCGGCAAAGTACATGTCATCCACATAGAAGTTACTGTCGTCTATTCTGAAAAGAATTTGCCCAGCTGTTTGAACACGCGTAAAGGACTGTATTTCCGGGTACTCCTGCTGCATCAAATCAGCCAATGCAACAGAGCTCATGGCATATTCATCATTCTTTGGTGGAATCAGAAACTTTGATTCCAATCGGTAAACCTGATCCCATTTTTCATGGTGTTTATCGAAGGTTAAATCACTCTGCACATAGAGCAGAATAATAATGCTGACGGCTAAACCCAATGCCAACCCAAAGATGTTGAGGAAAGCATAGAATTTGTTTTTGAGGAGCACGCGAAATGCGTAGACGAGATTTTTCATAGCGTTTGGTTTGAGTATGACCTGTATTCTTTTGTCAAGACGATTGGCAGAATTCCTTTGTTTTCAACAAGAGGGGTTAAGCCAATCTTTGACTCTACTAATTTTCAATAATTCAAATTGAATTTAGCGTCAAAAATGAGGAGTGATTCAAAATGACGGCTGTACGGTAAATGAAAATACTGGTTACTAGCGCTTTAGCAAGATTGCACAAATTACTATGTAACTTCTGGCGTTTTAGCGAGTCCAGAAACTATAACCATCACCACTATGTTTAAGAACCTCTTCAAAATCACCTTCAGGAGTCTGCTGAAGAATAAAATTTACTCCTTTATCAATGTTTTCGGGCTAGCCATTGGCCTGGCCGGAGCTATTCTGATTCTCCATTATGTTTCATTTGAATCGAGCTATGATAACTTCCAGCCTGATGCGGATAATATCTATCGCGTAAGTCTTGAGATCTATCAGAATGGAGAGTATGTCTTTCATAGTGCCGAAAACTATCCGCCAGTAGGCCCTACAATGGTGAAAGACTTTCCGGAGGTTATTGAATGGTCGCACCTCTATAATATGGGGGCGAAGAACAATGTGGTGATTACTTACGAAGCTGCTCCTGGCGAACCCGTTAAAATAAAGCACAAAAGATTTCTCTACGCTAGCCCAACATTCCTTAAGATGTTTGGAGCTAAAATGATTGATGGTGATGCTGAAACCGCTTTGTCAGAACCATTGACCATGGTTATTTCAGAGTCGACTGCCAAGAAATACTTCGGTAATGAAAACCCAATTGGTAAGCGATTAAGGTTGAAGGATGATGATTTCAACGATGAAAACTGTTTGGTAACCGGGGTTTTTGAAGACGTACCTGAAAGTACACATTTGAAGTATGATGTTCTGATTTCTACTCCCACACTCTACAGCAGATTTGATGGTGCCAATACTCGATACAACACAGGTTGGGTAAGAAAGGACTTCTACTCTTATGTAAAGGTGGCAGAAGGCACTGATATAGAAGCTTTAGAGGCAAAGCTTCCCGCCATGGTTGACCAATTCATGCCTGGGTTGAAGGAAAGTGGAGGAGAGAATGTGATGCACCTTCAACCTTTGAGAAAGATACATTTAGAATCTAACCTTTCTGATGAGGCAGAATTGAATGGCAACGGAGATTCATTGCTATATCTGTCCATCATCGCTGTGTTTATAGTAGTAATTGCCTGGGTGAACTATGTGAATCTGGCAACTTCCAGATCTTTAGATAGAGCCAGAGAGGTGGGAATCAGAAAGGTACTCGGCTCATTGAAAGCTCAGTTGATCGGTCAGTTTTTGATGGAGTCTTTTGTGGTGAACTTCCTGGCAATAGTGGTAATGGCCATGATTATTGCCTTGGTACTTCCTGCGTTTCATGCCATTAGTGGGGTTCCAGAAGCTGTCAAAATCTGGGAAAATGAAATGGTTTGGCTGGTGTTAGCTAGTGTATTTGTGGTTGGCTCATTATTGTCTGGCTTTTATCCGGCTATGGTTTTGTCGTCATTTAAGCCATCACAAACACTCAAGGGGCAGTTTAGAACCTCTGGAAAAGGAGTTGTACTCAGAAAGCTTTTGGTGGTGTTCCAGTTTGCAGCTTCTGCTGCTTTGATTATTGGGACCTTTACGGTTTATCAGCAAATGAATTATCTCAAATCGGCCGATTTAGGTTTTGATACGGAGCAGGTAATTGTAGTTGAAAGGGCAGCTATTACCGACAGACAAAATAGAAATAATCAGATTGTTACTTTCACTGAGGAACTTAAGAAGAACTCCAGCATCATGGCAGTGGCCAGTAGCGGTGTGGTTCCCGGAAAGAAAATCAGGTTCAAGGCCGATGTGAGGTCTTACACGGCTCCGCAAGGTGAGACTCATCCGCTCAATTTTGTAGGTGGAGATTATGAATTGCTGGAAACGCTAGGCATGGAAATCATTGCCGGGCGTGACTTCTCCAGAGACTTCCCAAGTGACCCGGATACTTCAGCTTTGGTTACGCGATCTGCAGTCACTCAATTGGGTTTTGAGAACCCTGAAGATATTATCAACCAACCGATTGTAGCTGAAAATTTTGGAGCTACAGTCTTGGTAGTTGGTGTTGTGGAAGACTATAACCATGAGTCGCTGCACATTAAAACCATTCCCTCAGTATTTATTCTGCAGCCATTTTGGGCTGAATATTTCCTTATAAAGGTACAGCAGCAGAACATTCCCCAAGCTCTGGCAGCAGTTGAGAATCAATGGGCAGTATCATTTCCAGGCAATCCTTTCGATTACTTTTTCCTCGATGAATATTTCGACAGACAGTATCGTTCTGAAGAGCAGTTTCAGTCGTTATTCAGTGTGTTCTCTGTACTGGCCATTGTTATCGGGTGTCTGGGTTTGTTCGGGCTTTCAGCCTTTACGGCTATGAAAAGAACGAAAGAAATCGGAATCAGAAAGGTGCTGGGTGCCACTATGCCCAACCTCTTCTACATTCTATCGAAGGAGTTTGTGGTGCTGATTTTAATTTCTAATCTCATTGCCTGGCCCATTATTTACTTCGTAATGAACCGATGGCTTCAGGGCTTTGAATATAGAATTCAAAGCAACTTCCTATTCTATATTTTGGCTACCGTTATGGTGTTGGTCATTGCGATGATCACCGTCAGTTTCCAGATGGTGAAATCTTCCAAGTTAAACCCTGTGGATTCATTGAGGTACGAATAGATTGAGCCGATACTTCAGATTTTCTATCTTCGTTTAATGACTGAACCGAGGATAGAAAATCTACTGCAGACGCAGTTGGTAGGGAAGCATGTTAACATGTCAATGGAGAACAACCGTACAGGAGAGCTTTGGAGAAGCTTTATGCCCGAACGAAAGTTGATTTCCAATTTGGCAGATGAAAATTTCTATTCTGTAGAGGTTTATCCTGATCTACAGTACTTTGCCAATTTTAACCCTGCTGCGGAATTTCAAAAATGGGCTGCAGTAAAAGTGATTGATGATTCAGAAGTGCCTGAATCAATGGAATCTTTGGTGATTCCGGAAGGTCTTTATGCAGTGTTTGCATTCAAAGGTATTCCGGCCAATGTGCCACAGTTTATGCAGTACGTTTTCGGAACCTGGATGCCAGCGTCCGAATATGAGCTGGATCATCGGCCACATTTTGCCTTAATGGGAGAGAAGTACAAGAATAATGATCCGGAGTCTGAAGAGGAGTTTTGGATTCCTATTTCTCCTAAATAATATTCTTTATCAGTCCTCCTTTTTAAAGGAGGTGGCCGAAGGCCGGAGGATTCTACTTTCTCTGTCCCTTTCTAAAAGGTTTTCTTCCTCCTCTATTCTGAGTATTACCGCGAGACTTAGGGTTGTATTCCGGACCCGGGCCTAATGCTGCAGGAGGTTGAATCTTTCTTACTTCCTGCTCCATCATTTGCTCAATGCGAGAGAACTTGTACATGTCTTCTTCATTGATGAAGGTCACGGCTTCTCCTTCAGTAGCGGCTCTGGCAGTTCTTCCAATTCTGTGGATGTAGTCTTCAGGATCATTGGGTGCATCATAGTTAATCACCATGTCGATATTATCTACATCAATACCTCTGGAAATTACATCTGTGGCTACCAAAATCTGTAACTGCTTATTTTTAAACTCTCGTAAGATATCTTCCCTTTCCTTTTGCTCCAGGTCACTGGATATGTCTTTGGCATTCAAGCCTTCTTTCTGCAGCGCTTTGGCAATCTCTCTTACCTTGATCTTTCTCGAAGCAAAAATGATCAGGCTGGGAACATCATTGTACCTAAGCAAATGCTTGATGGTCTCAATCTTCTGATTGTCGTGCGTGAGAACAGCTACTTGAGTTACTCGTTCTGCCGGTTTAGAGATGGAGATGTTTACTTCAACAGGGTCTTTTAAGATTTCCTTGGCCAAGTTCCTGATTTTCGGAGGCATAGTGGCAGAAAAGAGAAGGTTCTGTCTTTCCTTCGGTAGAAAGGAGATGATCTTCTTAATATCATCCATAAAGCCCATGTCGAGCATCCTGTCTGCCTCATCGAGTACCAGATTTTTGAGCTGGCTCACATTTACGTAGCCAAGATTAAGGTGTGAAATGAGCTTGCCGGGAGTTCCTACTACAATATGAGCTCCTTCAGAGAGCGCCTTCTTTTCCTGGGTGAATGTGTCGCCACTTCCACCTCCATAGATGGCTATTGAACTTACTCCGGTAAAGTAACTAAGACCTTGCAGTTGCTGGTCTATTTGAACCGCCAACTCCCTTGTCGGACAGATGATGATTGAATTGACATGGTCATCAGACACTTCTTCCTTGCAGATTTTATGCATCAATGGAAGAAGAAAGGCTGCTGTTTTTCCTGTGCCTGTCTGGGCACATCCGATAATATCTTTGCCTTCAATAATTGAAGGAATAGCTTGTTCCTGAATAGGGGTTGGGTTTTCGAAACCGATGGCCTCAAGGCCGGCTAAAACATCAGGATGTAATTGAAGTTCTGAAAAGGTCAAAGCGTGAACTATATTCGTGAAAGTCTTGTATTGCTTATTGTTAAGCGAAATATACTAAGTACACAAAGCTAATCAATAGAAGTTTATAAAAATGAAGAAGGTTGTTTTTAAAACCAATATCAACTGTGGAGGCTGTGTGGCCACGGTTACACCTTTCCTAGAGAAGGCAAATTCAATCAAAAGTTGGAATGTAGATACTGATTCAAAGGAAAAGAAGCTTACTGTTACTGGTGAAGACTTAGATAAGAACGAAGTAATCAATTTGGTAAAAGAAGCCGGATTCGAGATAAAGGAGAAGAAGGGTTTGTTTGGGTTATGACCCCTGATCTGTTCTCTGGTTCGCACTTGCAGTGCGGACCTATTTTGTTACGGACTTAAAGTCCAAGAATAAGATAGGCACTCACGGCACGTGAGCGCCAGAGACCACCGACATTACCTTTACCAGTACTGGTTCGCACTTGCAGTGCGGACCTAATTTATATCGGACTTAAAGTCCTCAAATAATAAAGTCTATTTCTAACTCCCCGTTGAGTCCCGCATAATTCCTAGCTGAAGAATATATGTATTCCTTCGATTCCTCAACAATTCTCTCTACAACAGGGTTTTGATGGATGTAATCTAATTTCTGATATAACATTTCTCCAGTTAAGATTTCAATAGGGTGGTATCCGTCTTGCCATAACTTGTAGGATTTACCTCTTTCTTGTCGGTTTGCTTCGAAGGCGAATTTGTTGAGCATCCAGACTCTTCTACTTTCATTGATGAATTCAATTTCCCTAATCAACTGTTTTGAAGTGAAGGTTTTAAAGTCACGAATTACACTTGGTAAGGAAATCCCGTCTTTAGTGCTGATGAGCAAATGTATGTGACTTGTCATAATTACATAAGCATGTACATTCAATCCCTTGTTGTCCATACAGTACTTAAGTGAATTAATAATTATGTCCTTGTATTCTGGTCGAATGAAGAGATCGACCCATCCAACAACGGTGCAAGTAATGAAATAAACCCCTCTTGGATTATGGACTTTGTATTTCCGAGACATGTGTGTGTTTTATTCAGAAATATAACCTGATAATAAAAGTACTGCAAGTACAGAATAAGATGGGCACTCACGGCACGTGAGCGCCAGTTCCTTCAGATTGCACCATTATCAAATTCTGGTTCGCACTTGCAGTGCGGACCTAATTTATATCGGACTTAAAGTCCAAGAATAAGATAGGCACTCACGGCACGTGAGCGCCAGTGCAGGGGAGAATATGTTACCTTTTCTTCCAGAAGTGAGGAGAGAGCAACATAAGCACTGTAAACAGCTCAAGCCTTCCTAAAAGCATAAGTATAGCCAATAACCATTTTCCTCCCATAGGCATGCCTGAGAAGTTATCTACAGGTCCAACTTCACCAATACCTGGTCCCACATTTCCGAGAGAAGTGGCAACTGCTCCAAAGGCTGTGTCAAACCCAATATTCATTGATGCCAGAAGAGTTACCCCTACTAAGAATACTAGTATGTAGATCATAATAAAGGCCAGAACATTAAATACAATGTTTTGCTCTATGGCCTTACCACTGATTCTTACAGGGATAATCGCGGAAGGGTGGAGCTGCCTTTTCAACTCTAAAAAGGAGTTTTTGAATAGAACAACATGTCGAATCACTTTTACACCACCCGCAGTTGAACCTGCTGATCCACCGACAAAAAGTAGAATAAAGAATAGTACAGATAGGAAAGGTGCCCAACTGGTATAATCGGCAGAAACAAAGCCTGTGGTAGTAATGATTGAGACTACCTGAAAGAGTGAGTCGCGGAATGAGGATTCGAAATCGCCATCTGTTACAACCAGTAGGGTAATGGTTACAATGATAGTTATGGCTACCGTAAAGAGGAAGTAGACCACAAACTCCTCGTTTCTAATGATTTTCTTGAAGTTTCTCTTCAGTGCTAAATAGGTTAAGGTGAAGCTAGTCCCTGCCAAAAACATGAAAATGATTACGATGTATTGAATGGCCGGAGATTGCCCTGCAAGACTAGCATTCATCGTAGAGAAACCTCCTGTTGCCATTGTGGTAAGGCTGTGGTTGATGGCATCGTAGGGTGTCATACCGGCAATGTACAATAGCACTGCTTCGGAAACAGTTAACCCGAAATATATGAACCAAAGCCTCTTGGCAGTTTCCTGGATTCTGGGTTGCAGTTTATCAGGAGTAATACCTGGAGCTTCGGCTACAAAGAGCTGCATACCTCCAATACCTAGAAATGGGAGGATAGCCAAAGCCAAAACGATGATACCCATGCCACCAATCCATTGGGTAAGGCTTCTCCAAAAAAGAATTCCTTTTGAAACCGATTCAATATCTGTGAGAATGGAAGCTCCGGTGGTGGTATAACCCGATACAGTTTCGAAAAAAGCATTGGTGAGAGACGGAATAGCGCCACTAATCAGATAGGGCAGTGCGCCAAAGAACGACATGACTATCCAGCCGGACGTTACAATAAGGTAACCATCTTTCTTTTTGAGGTCTTTGCTTCGGTTCTTTCTAGTGGCAAGCCTCAGTAAAAAGCCCGCAGAAATTGTGATGCCGCTGGATATAGCTATGGATATCCAGTCCGTTTCCCAGAAGTATAGTGAAACTGGAAGGCATAGCAGCATAAATCCTCCATTGATGAGGAGTAAAATGCCCAGTATGTTGCCGATTACTTTGTAGTTAAACATTCAAACTACACTTATCAGGTAAAGTAAGATTCAACCTTCTTGATACATTCAGGTTTCGAAAGTACAACAACTCTGTCTTTCGCCTGAAATCTAAAATTGCCTGGTGTTGTAAGACCTTTTCCATCTCTAATTACTCCACCAATAATAGCTGATTTGGGGAACTGTAGGTTTCTTAGCTGATGCTCTGTGATTTTTGAGTTCTCCTGAACCTCAAATTCTAATATTTCAGCATCTACCCCATGAATACTGGTAATAGAAACAATCTCTCCTTGTCTCACATGACGGAAGATAAAGTTCGCAGCAATGAGCTTTTTGTTGATCATGGTATCGACCCCAATGCTCTGCGAGAGGTGAATGTAATCCATGTTCTCTACCATGGCAATGGTTTTCTTAACGCCCATTTTCTTCGCCACAAGACAGGAGATAATGTTGGTCTCAGAGTCACCAGTTACAGCAATGAAGGCATCCATCTCATTAATGCTCTCTTCTTCCAAAAGCTCAACGTTTCTACCGTCTCCATTAATGACCATGGCATCCGGTAGCTGATCGGCTAGCTCGAAGCATTTTTGAGAGTCTTTCTCAATCAACTTCACATTATACTTGCTAGAGAGAATTTTCGCTGCATGAAAACCTACTCTTGAGCCTCCGAGAATCATCAGGCTTTTTACGCCTTCTTTCTTCTTACCCGAGAGGAAAAGGAGCTTTTCAACACATTCTGGTTGTGTTACAAAGTAAACATGATCTCCCTCTTCAAACTTGGTGTCTCCGTAAGGTATAATGGTTTCGTTGTCTCGAAGGATGGCCACCGTCATAAATGCCTGATCAGGATTGATCTTGGCCACTTCAATCATGGACTTGCCAATCAGTGGACTTTTGGCTTCAATATTTACTCCAATAAGCTGGAGCAAACCTTTTTCGAAATCAAAGCTATCGGTAATGGCCACTTCTTTCAGAAGTCTCTTGATCTCTCGGGCTGCCAAAGATTCTGGTGAAATGATATCATCAATACCCAAGTGCTTCAGGTTGAGCTTATCTTTCTTATAGAGAAACTCTGTATTAGATATTCTGGCAATGGTCCGCTTGGCTCCTAAGTGCTTGGCAATAATGGCCGTAGTGATATTAACTTCTTCAGAAGAGGTTACTGCAATCAGCAGGTCTGCTTCACTTACACCAGCTTCTTCCAACACAGTGTAGGAGGTGGCTGTACCTTTAATGGTAGAGGCATCTACCTGATTAGCAGCCATTTTTAGTTTGTCTGCTGCCTGGTCAATCAGTACAATATCCTGACCTTCCTGACTTAGCAATTTCGCCAAATGAAACCCTACATTTCCAACACCCGCAATGATTACCCTCATCTTTTCACTCTTAGGAAGCCGCCAATTTAATCAAATTCATGAATGAGCTATGCACTAATATGCTGTTTGAATAGAAAACGATTACTTTCCTTTAACTTCTGGTGGCCAGCCCGACCGTAGATGTAGGTCTCTCTGAGGGAATGGAATTTCCACACCATGTTCCTTGAACCGCTCAAAAATCTCATAATAAAGCTGACTTCTCAGCACGATTGGCCGATTAATGTAGGTGCTGGTCCATATCATCAGGTCAAAGTTTAGGGAACTATCTCCGTATTCCACAAATAGTACCTCTGGTGCAGGTCGCTTGAGCACTTCGGGATTTTTCTCCGCAACGTCTAGCAATATCTTCTTAATCTCAGCAGGATCTTCATTATAGGAGACACCAACCGGTACATGGAATCGGATACTTCTATCGTTATGACTCCAATTGATTACTCTTTGGCTAATAAACTCTGAGTTTGGGACAATGATGGAAATATTGTCATTGGTATTTACTGTAGTAGCTCGGGCGGAGACTTTCGTTACATCTCCCTGAACACTTCCTACTTCAATTCTGTCTCCCACTTTTATGGGTCTTTCAAAGAGAATGATAAGACCGGAAATGAAATTATTGGCAATGTTTTGCAAGCCAAAACCAATACCCACACCAAGGGCACCAGCCAATACATTGAGTGAACCCAAAGAAATACCACTGGTTTGAATAATAAAGAAGGCACCGACTATAATGAATACATATTGCACGATGGTTCCGATAGACTGGCTAACCCCAATATCATCACTGTATTTGGAGAGCACCTGATTGACAAAAACCGGCTTCAACTTTCTGGTAAACCAGATAAGCAGGAAGAACATGAAGGAAAGCCTCAATAGATCGAATACTCTCACTTTATTGCCTTCTTCTCCGAACAGAGCTACGTTGAACTTCGACTGACTATCAAAACCTATACTGGCCAAAAGTATTGTCACACCAATAATGAGTATGGTGTATTTGGTGGTGTTACCTATTGAAAGAATAGTCTTTCGGTCTTCAATTCTGTTCGTTAAAATCCTGTTGATCAAAACCGATCTAACCAGATTAGCCAGCAGGTTTAATAAAATCAGATAAACGATGGGTATGATGATGTGAGTAGCCGTAATCTCTTCACCCAGAAAAGGGAACTTATCGCTTAAGACCGGGACATGAGAATTGATGTAATTAATCAACCGCTCCATGGCTGCAATTGGAGGCTCTGTTGAATTATTTTGAATCATGCTTTAATATAAGACTTTTCCTATTTAAGGAAGTAATATGGATGAGTCTCCATAACTCAAGAACCTATAGTTATTGTTTAGCGCATGTTCATAAACCTGTTTCCAACTGTCACCGATAAAAGCCCAGACCAACAACATCAGTGTGCTGCCGGGTTGGTGGAAGTTTGTAATGAGTCCGTCACATACTCTGAAGTGATAACCGGGCATGATGAAAATTTCTGTTTTACCGCTTAAGATTTCGACATCATAATCTTGCATCCATTTGAGCATAAAGCCGAAAACTTCTGCTCTAGTAGGAAGGAGGTCTGCTGCTTCATAAGGTTCCAGTTTTTGAATAGAGAAATCTTCATTTCCGTTCATCAACCTGATTCCAAACCAATAGAGGCTTTCGAGGGTGCGCATAGACGTGGTTCCTACGGCTACTACCTTTTGAGTTTGTGAAAGCAATCGGATGGTTTCAATATTTACTTCAACTTGTTCTGAATGCATATTGTGTTCTCTAGCATCTGAGGCTTTTATAGGCTGAAAAGTGCCCGCACTTACATGCAAAGTGAGGTAGTTGAGCTGAACGCCTTTAGACTGTAGTTGACCGAGTACTTGATCAGTAAAATGTAAGCCGGCAGTGGGAGCAGCTACGGCACCTTCCTGCTTAGAGTATACTGTTTGATAACGCTCCTTGTCTTCCGGTTCGTCCGATCTATTCAGATAGGGAGGTAGAGGCACTTTGCCACTGATCTCAACGATTTCAGCAAAAGAGAGCGTACTGTCTGACCAAGAGAATTCGATTTGTTTTTTGTCTCGGTCTACGATTTTGGCGTTGAGCTCTATCGTTTGTCCATTATAATCCAGGCTTCGCGAAAGTACATTTTCATCCTTCCACTTTTTATAATTACCCACCATGCACTCCCAAACTACTGAGCCAGTGGTCTCCATCATTAAACTAATGATATGAGTAGGGCTGACGGGATTAAGAAGAAAGATTTCAATTTGAGCACCTGTGTCTTTCTGGAAGAAGAGTCTGGCAGGGATAACCTTGGTGTTGTTGAAGAAAAGAGCGGTGCCTGCATCCAGCAAATCGGGTAGCTCTTTGAACTGCTTGTCCGATATTTTTCCGGCTTGAAAAGTGAGCAGTTTTGACTCATCTCTTTGTGCCAAAGGGTACTTGGCAATTTTTGCTTCGGGTAGAGTGTAATTAATTGCCTTTAAATCGGGTGCAGAGGGGATTGCCATATAGGGCTGCAAGTTAATTTATCAAAAATTAATGCTTTGCATGTAACCTTAAAAAAGGCTCAAAAAGGCTTAAAATGGACATTTATGTTCACTTGTTTGACCGAAAACGTACACGTATGAACACAAGTGAAACACCAAAACTTCATAAGTCGCTGATAATCAATGAATAATATTTTTTGGCATACCGATTGGATAAAGAATGGCAGGTCAAAAACAAGGTCAATTTATTAGGTCAAATTTTTCCGCTTTCGGGCGGAGCTCAAAATATCAAACAACATGAAAAAGTTAAATAAAAGTAGAATCTCAGCCGTAATGGCACTTATGCTTGCGGGCACTATTCTCGCCTCAGCAAGTACTCCAATCAAAAATAATCCAGTAAACGATAAATCCGACAACAACAAAGTTGAAACGGAGCTGGTTTACGATGAAGATTACCTAGAAGAAATTGATGCCTATGTAGATCAGTATTTAGCTGAAAACTTGGTGCAATTCGAGGTTGTAGACTACGTTAAAGTGTATAACGACAACCAAGAGCTGTTGGTAGAAGGAGAGAAAGGTAGTCTAAGTGAAGATCAATTGAGACTTTTGAGACAAGCAGATTTGCTATCAGAATTGAATGGCACTGCTTACTATCAAATAAATCATTAGTTAGTAGTTTTAGTTTAAGGTTGATTAAGGCGATTTCATACGGAGATCGCCTTATCTATTTTATAGGTCTGATAAACTAACCAGCATAAACCTCACTTCATCTCCAGCTTTCATTTGAGCCACAATAGAAAGATCTTCACTCACCACATTGGCAATTCTCGGATATCCGCCAGTGGTTTGTGCGTCAGATGTTAGTATAATAGGCTCCCCAGAATTGGTAATCTGAATAGTGCCTTCCACTATGCCTGAGGATATTTCTTCACCTTGCGGCTCATAATGTTCAATATTTCCCTTTAAACGATAACCCATTCTGTTTGAATCGGCACTTACCTCAAAAGTAGTGTCGAAGAATGATTGTATCTGTTGAATATCGAACTGCTCGAATTCCGGGCCACTAACAACACGAAGAATGTAGCAGGAAGAATAGATAGGCCTTAATGCCAAAGGGTAGGTTCTTCGCTCTATGAAGTTCGAGGTTTCTATTTCAATGATATTACCGGCCTTTAGCTGGCCTGGAACACCCTCAATATTCATTAGGTTAGAGACCGCACTGAAGCTTTTGAGCCATTGGGTGCTCGTCCATTCTCCTTTTACCGCTAAATAGGTTCTACAGCCCAGATCAGATTGGTGAAATACCAATTTGTCTCCGTATTTGACATCAATAGTTTGGTACATCGGAGCTGGCTTTGCATTCAGTTCAGCATGCATATCTGCTCCAGTAATAGCAATCTGACCTTCGCCTTCAAACTCAAACTCTGCGCCTTTTAAGGTCATTTCTATTGTTGGAGTGGCATGAGGATTATCGAGCAACTCATTAGCAATTTTATGAGCTTCTTTATCCATAGCACCACTGAAAGGGATGCCTGCATCCTGATGACCTATGCGACCCAAATCTTGGAGGGTAGTAAATAGCCCCGGCTTCAATATGTTGATTTTGAACATGCTAGCCATGTTTTGCCTCCATATGGTAAATACCAGTTTCTTCTTTAAGCAATATCAGCTTGAATTCATCTTCTGA
>JABXIP010000009.1 GCA_013373005.1 Cytophagia bacterium
AATATAGTGGATATTGCTGCAGAGGTAATTGACCAACTAGAAGACAAGGCAGAGAAGAAAGATTTGGCCATAAAGTTCGATGCTGATTATTCCAGTCCTGTTTTCGTTCATGCCGATGCGGATAGGATATATAGAGTACTCACTAATTTGGTATCTAATGCCATTAAGTACACTGAAGAAGGTGAAGTGCTCATTGGCTTTGATGTCAAAAGTGAAAAGGTTCAGGTCTATGTAAAGGATACCGGAGTGGGCATTCCTCCTGAACATTTAACGAGAATATTCGAGCGCTTCTTTAGGGTTGAAAAATCAAGATCTAAAGAAATGGGAGGTACAGGCCTTGGCTTAGCCATTGTGAAGCACATTCTGGAAGCGCATAGTACTAAGGTGAGTGTAATCAGTACCGTAGGTAAAGGTTCAACCTTTAGTTTCAGACTGCCAATCGGGCAGAGTACCGAACAGATGGAAGAGGAGTTGGAAGAAGAAAGACTCGAGCTAGAGTCTATGGAGAAAGATAGTATCAAATGAAAATCGATTTCAAATCACTCATCTTATTTGAAGATGATCATTTTCTTGTGGCCAATAAGCCACCTTTTATTGCTTCTCTAGATGATAGGAATAGCGATGTCAATCTTCAGATGTTGGCTAAACGATATGATGACAGACTTTCAGCATGTCACAGATTAGATAAGGAAACTTCGGGCTGTTTACTGTTTGCCAAAGATGCAGAAGCATACAGGCATGCTTCCATTCAGTTCGAAAAGAGAACGGTGGATAAGGTGTACCATGCTTTTGTTAATGGAATTCATGAATTCAATGGCCTTAAAGTAGAGCTACCTATTCTATCGCTGAACAAAGGGAGTGTAGTCATAGACTTTAAAGGGAAGGCTGCAACTACCATCTTCAATACAATTGAGGTGTATAAAAAACATTCATTAATAGAATGCCGACCGGAGACTGGTAGGATGCACCAGATTAGAATTCATCTGAGCAAGAAAGAAGCACCTATTATTAACGACCCTCTATATGATGGAGCACCATTATTCCTTTCAGAGCTAAAGAGAAAATTCAATATTGGTAAGTATGAAGAGGAGCAGCCGTTAATTAAGCGGTTTGCTTTGCATGCTGCAGCATTGTCTTTTAATGATATGGCAGGTGAAAGAGTTACCGTTGAGGCACCATATCCGAAGGATTTAAGGGTTTTGCATAAGCAATTGGTGGCCAATAGGTTCTAAATCCACTTCAATTCAATAAGCTGTTAATTAATTTATTGGCCTATGTTGGAATTGAAAAATCAAACTTCTATCTTTGTGTCCCTTTTTACGGGAAGGTCTGAATAAAGTATTTAAAGTCAATAAATTATACTGAAGTGGATACACTAAGTTATAAGACGGTTTCGGCAAATAAAGCGACAGTGGACAAGCAGTGGGTGTTGGTCGATGCCGAGTCTAAAACATTGGGAAGATTGGCCAGCGAAGTGGCTAAAATCATCAGAGGTAAGAACAAGCCTAGTTTTACTCCGCATGTCGATTGTGGTGACAACGTAATTGTTATCAATGCCGATAAGGTAAGACTTACAGGTAAAAAGTGGACAGACAGAGTATACCTTTCTTATACAGGTTACCCTGGAGGTCAGAAAAGAACTACTCCAAGAGAATTGAAAGCTAAGTCTTCAACACTTCTTGTTGAAAGAGCTGTAAGGGGTATGTTGCCAAAGAACAGATTGGGAAGAAGTATTTTCCACAATCTACATGTTTATGAAGGAACTGAGCATCCTCATGAAGCTCAAAAACCAAAAGTTGTAGAATTATAAGAAGCTTTCAATGGAAGTAATTAATACTATAGGAAGAAGAAAAACATCAGTTGCAAGACTTTACATGCAACCTGGTAAAGGTGAAATTGCAATCAACGGTAGAACACTTGGCGACTACTTCGGATCTGACGTGATGGAGATTGTTGTTAAGCAACCATTGGTGAAAGTAAAACAAGAGTCAAACTTCGACATCCAAATCAATGTCGATGGTGGAGGACCTAAAGGTCAGGCTGAGGCAATCAGAATGGCTATCTCTAGAGCTCTTTGCGAAGCTGATGCAGAATTCAGACCTGCTTTGAAAAGCGAAGGTTTCTTAACTCGTGACCCTAGAATGGTTGAGCGTAAGAAATACGGTAAGAGAAAAGCGAGAAGATCGTTCCAGTTCTCTAAACGTTAATCTGATACAAATACATAATTTATATAATGTCTAATTTAACTCATAAAGACTTACTTGATGCTGGTGTTCATTTCGGACACTTAACGAGAAAGTGGGATCCGAGAATGGCTCCGTATATCTTCATGGAGAAGAACGGAATCCATATCATCGATCTTAATCAAACCCTTAGCAGCCTCGAAGAAGCATCAAACGCTGTTAAGAGCATCGTACGTTCAGGAAGAAAAATCATGTTCGTAGCCACTAAGAAACAAGCTAGAGCGCTAGTTTCTGAAGAAGCTCAAAGATTGAACATGCCTTTCGTGACTGAAAGATGGTTAGGTGGTATGTTGACCAACTTTGCCACTATCAGAAAGTCATTGAAGAAGCTTCAAGGTATTGATAAGCTCATGAAAGATGAAGCTTATAAAGCTTTGGCTAAGAAAGAGAGACTGATGAAAACCCGTGAGAAAGCTAAACTAGAAAAGCTTTTGGGTGGTATCACTGATCTTACTAGACTTCCTGCAGCACTTTTCATCATTGATGTGAAAAGAGAGCATATTGCTGTTGCTGAAGCTCACAAACTAGGTATTCCTGTTTTTGCGCTTTGCGATACTAACTCTAACCCTAACGTGGTAGACTTCCCAATACCAGGTAATGATGATGCATTCAAGTCAATTGAAATCATCACTAAAGCTTTCGGTAAGGCTATCGAAGAAGGACTTGCTCAAAGAAAGGTTGACAAAGAAGACAGAGAAAGAGAGAAGGCCGAGCAAGAGAAGAAAGAAGTTGATGCTCAACCAGAAAATCAAGACGCATAATTAATTATTGATAAAAACTTGATACAAATTGAACATTGAATTCGCTTCGGTGTTCAATTTTTGTTTTAACCGAATTGGAAATTATAAATAACTCATAAAATGGCTATTACAGCAACAGACGTTAACAAACTTAGACAAATGACCGGTGCCGGAATGATGGATTGCAAAAAGGCATTGGTAGAAGCAGATGGTGATTTCGACAAGGCCATCGAAATCCTTCGTAAAAAAGGTCAGAAGCTTTCTGAAAAAAGAGCTGACAGAGAGACCAAAGAAGGTAGCGTATTTGTAAGAACTAGTGAAGACAAAACCTCTGCTATCATCATTTCATTTACTTGTGAGACTGACTTCGTAGCTAAGAACGAGGACTTCCAGTCTTTGGGTAATGAAATCGCTGATGCTGCTATGGCTAACAAGCCGGCTGATTTGGCTGCTTTAAATGAGCTTAGCCTAGGTGAACTTACTGTTCAGGCTAAAACTACTGAGTACATTGGTAAAATTGGTGAGAAACTAGAGGTTACTCACTACGAAGTGCTTACTTCTGAGCAAGTAGCTTCTTACATTCACTCTAATGGTAAGTTGGGTGTGTTGGTAGCATTGACAGGAACTGGTGGAAACGATGTTTCAGACGCAGGTAAAGATGTAGGTATGCAAATTGCTGCTATGAGCCCTGTAGCTGTAGATAAGGATGGTGTTGACCAAGCTACTATTGAGAAGGAAATCGAAATTGGTAAAGAGCAAGCTCGTCAGGAAGGTAAGCCAGAGCAAATCATTGAGAAAATTGCAATGGGTAAACTAAACAAGTTCTTCCAGGAGAATACTTTGTTGAGCCAGTCTTTCGTGAAAGATCCTAAGCAAACTGTTCAGCAATACCTTGATTCAGTGAACAAGGGAATGACTGTAACTGCATTCAAAAGAGTATCTATCGGATAATTTATCCAAAAGGCCATCTGACCTTCGGTCTGATGGAATAAAAAACAAAAAAGCGACTTCAAAAGAGGTCGCTTTTTTTGTTACGTCACTGCGAGGCACGAAGCAGTCTCTCTATTTTATTTGTTATAAATCTTATTCAACCCGACCATGGCGGAAGGGTCAGCCCGGACAATGCACCCGCTCAGAGTCTCCAACCCTCTCAGAGTCTCTCGGCAGAGGACCCTGAGATACTCATTTTCAAAAAGGTCCTATTCTGGAGATTCTGATAGTCAGAGGTACGAACTAAGGATGACAGCCCTAAATACGTTGTGAAGAAGGGCTGCCTTCCTTAAATCTTTATTGATCAAAAGAAAATATCTGCCCTTGATCGGCAATATGAAAGCCTGCCTTTATCACTTCTTCATACTCTGTGCTGTTGAGGTCTAGAATAGGATTGGTATGGTTGGCATGAATAAAGTATACTTTGGCTTTGTCGGCTTCAGATAAGTCTTTGAAAAGCTCCATACTTTCCTTGGTAAATGGATGTGGGATAAGACTCATATCTCGCCCCTTAAGTTCACCATCCTGGTAGAAACTGGCATCTATCAGAATCAAGTCATTGGCTTTGACAACTTCTCGGATATCGACATCCCACTTGTTCCATTTGTCAATGTCTGGGATAAAGACTACTGACTGATTCTGAACCTTAATTTTATAACCCACAGTCTCGCTATACTCATCGCGGTGAGGCACAGTAAAAGGCATGACTGACACTCCTCCTGAGAGCTCAACAAAGGTTGAGTCTAGAGTCGGTTTGAGACTAATGTTATTCAGCTTTACCAGTTGACTCCACGGTCCGTTCTCTTCAAGAAAGGTCTTCATTTTAGGCATGGCGAATACCGGGACACTGGATGTTCCCATTACTTCTTTACCCAGGTG
>JABXIP010000310.1 GCA_013373005.1 Cytophagia bacterium
TTTCGAGTAGGCGATATAGTAAAAGTATCGAGCCTTTATGCCGGAACCATTGAAGACATTACACTGAGGCACACCGTTATTAAAGACTTTGAAAACAAACGACTAATTATTCCAAACGCTGTTATTAGTGCCGAAACCATTCACAACTTCAATATTGTCGATGAAATGGTTTGCAACCACATCTTCTATGGCATCAGTTATGATTCAGATATAGACCTAGCCATCAAGATCATTCAGGAAGAAGCCATGGCTCATCCTAATTTTATAGACTACAGAACAGATGAAGAGAAGGAAGACAATGTGCCTTCCGTGATTGTTCGGCTCTTAGATTTTGGAGACTCCAGCGTAAACCTTAGAGCACAGGTGTGGAGCGAAAACCCTGGTAAAGGTTTCGAATTAAAGTGCGATATTAATAAATCAATTAAAGAAAGATTCGATCGTGAAGGAGTTGAAATACCTTTCCCCTACAGAACTATTGTCTATAAGGAGGCGAAGAAAAAAGAAAGCGGAACCAACTAAGGTCTCTAAAAAACTTAATCAAATGCCGGGGGCGCTCATCTACACAGGTGAGCAGCAAGTTGATAATGTTAGGTTGGAATTGATTCAATTCAATGCCAATGACATCAACGATAATCAGATAAGTCTGGAAGACTTACCTAACCTAATTCAATCGGATTTAACCACCTGGGTGAATGTGGTAGGCCTGCATGATATTGATGTGATGCAGAAGATCGGAGAGGCTTTCAACATTCATAACCTGGCATTAGAAGATATACTGAATGTGAACCAAAGGCCAACTTTCGATGAATATGACGATCATTTCTTTATGGCCTGCAAGATGTTTCGGACATCAGATGAAACCATCATATCTGAGCAGTTCAGTATGATAGTGGGTGATGGTTACATTATTACTTTTCAGGAAAAAGAAGGCGATATTTTCGATGGTGTAAGAGGCAGACTGAGAAATGCTAAAGGCCGCATTCGCACCAGAAAATCTGACTACCTGGCATTTGCCCTTCTCGATGTAATAGTAGACCACTACCTGGCTATTATTGAGGAGTATGGCGATGAAATTAATGAGCAGGAAGCACGACTTTTAGGCAACTTCAGAAAAGAAATTCTGGGAGATTTAAACCTGAGTAAGAAAGAGGTGAACTATCTCAGGCGTTTCGCCAGACCTTTAAGAGATACTGTTTTAAATTTCAATAAGTCCGATCTGGCATTTATCGATAAAAAGACGAGGCCATTCCTGAAAGATTTGAACGACCACATTACACATGTAACAGAAACGATTGAGGTATACCGGGAGACCATCAATGACAATCTCAATACCTATCACACGCACATGACCAATAAGTTGAATGACGTATTGAAGGTGTTGACCATATTCTCGGTTGTGTTCATTCCACTCACTTTTATGGCTGGTATTTATGGAATGAATTTCGAGTATATGCCTGAATTGAGCTATGAATACTCCTACCCCATTTTCTGGGGAGCTATTGTGGTAGTTGCTTTAGGGATGATCTATTATTTCAAAAGGAAAAGGTGGCTTTAGCTCGGTTGCCAGTTGATCGGTAATCAGAAATCGGTGCAAGAAATTCCAAAAATTAAATTCCAAATTCCAATTCATAACGGGCCTCTGGAGCTTAGTATTTGAAATTTGTGATTTAAGCATTTAGCTGAAAAGGTGAAACAATCCCTCTCAGAGTCTCCTGCAAGGGACTCTGAGAGCTGTAAACTCGATCATCAGAGTCCTCTTCGAGAGACTCTAATGGAGATAACGCCTTTTGGAATTTGGTGCTTGGATTTTGGGATTTCTCCAGCCTTAGCTGCGAGGATGAAAATCCTGAATCACTTGCTTTAAGTAATCTCTATCTAAGTGTGTATAGATTTCTGTAGTGGTGATGGATTCATGACCCAGCATTTCCTGCACCGCTCGAAGGTCTGCTCCACCCTCAATTAAGTGCGTAGCAAAAGAATGCCTGAAGGTATGTGGGCTAATGGTCTTTTTGATTCCTGCTTTCTCCACCAGATTTTTGATGACTATGAAAACCATCTGCCTGCTAAGCTGCCTACCGTTTCGATTAAGAAATATAAAGCCTTCATTCCCGGGTTTGATATCCAAATGCACTCGAATATCATCTCGATAAAGCTTAATGTACTTCAACGCCTCACGACCAACAGGTACCAGACGCTCTTTGCTCCCCTTTCCGAATATTCTCAGAAAGCCCACATCGAAATGCACGTTAGACATTTTGAGGCCAATCAATTCAGAAACACGGAGTCCAGAGCTATAGAGCGTTTCCAACATGGCTCTGTTACGCATTCCTTCGGGTGTGGAATGATCTATTGCGGATAGTATTCTGTCAATTTCCTCCACACTGAGTGTATCAGGAAGCTTCCTGCCTAACTTTGGAGCTTCTAGTAATTCGGTTGGGTCAGCATCCAACTCACCTTCATAGAGTAGAAACTTGTAGAATGACTTCAGTCCTGAAATAATTCGTGCCTGAGAAAAGGCGCTCATCCCCAGTTCATTGATATACTCGATGAAGTCTTGCAGCTCCACCATTGTAATCTGCAAGGGTGTGAGATCAGAACCAGAGATTTCCAAA
>JABXIP010000377.1 GCA_013373005.1 Cytophagia bacterium
ATATCGATAGCTCCTGAGCGAATAAGGTGTTCGGCAATCTCCAGCGCCTGCTCGCCATTGTCTGGCTGCGAGATGAGGAGGTTTTCCGTGTCAATACCCAACTTTTCAGCATAAGTTTTATCGAAGGCATGCTCTGCATCAATAAATGCTGCCAACCCACCCTTTTTTTGAGCCTCGGCAATACAGTGCATAGTAAGGGTGGTTTTTCCTGAAGATTCAGGGCCGTAGATTTCAATTACTCTTCCTCTTGGAATTCCACCAATTCCTAAGGCAATGTCAAGACCTAATGAACCGGTAGATATGGAAGGTAGGTCAACAACTTTTTCATCGCTCAGCTTCATTACTGCGCCTTTACCGTAAGCTTTTTCCAACTTATCGATTGTGAGCTGCAGCGCTTTTAATTTTTCTTTATTATCACTCATGTTAATTGGGTATGACTTGAAAGATGTGTGTTTGGTGTGTGAAGATAGCAGTAAAGCCTGCAATACACAACCATATAATCTTTGTAATTTAACTGCCGTATGAAGGTCAAGAAAATCTTAAAATGGACTGGTCTTAGTCTGTTGCTGATTATCATTGTTTTAGGAGTTTGGCAAAGGGAGTTGGTGGCTTATGGCTGGCTTCAGTTGAAGGGACAGCTCAATGTGGTGAACAATGCGATTCCTTTGGAGGAGTTTATAGAACTCCCAACAACAACCGAAGAGCAGAAGGAGAAAGTGGAAATTATTCTGGAGGCTAAAAGTTTTGCTTTCGATGAGCTGGGGATTAACTACTCCGATAACTACTCTACAATTTTCGATCAGGAAGGTAAGCCTTCAATGTATGTAGTAACAGCCTGTGAACTCTATTACTTTAAGCCGCGAATGTGGAAGTTTCCTGTAGTGGGGAGTCTACCTTACAAGGGCTTCTTCGACCTGGAAAAGGCAAGGGAAGAGGCGAGAAGAATAAAGGATGAAGAAAAGCTTGAGGTGAATATTAGAACGGCCGGAGGCTGGTCTACCTTGGGTTGGTTTAAAGATCCGGTGCTCTCGAATATGCTTAACCGTTCTGAAGGTGATTTGGCCAGTTTAATCATTCATGAACTAACACATGGTACTTTATTCGTAAAGGACTCTGTAACCTTTAATGAGAACCTTGCTTCGTTTATTGGAGACAAGGGAGCCATAATGTTTTTGGAAAAGAAATATGGAAAGGGCTCTCATCAGGTGATTGAATACAAGCAAAGTCTTCAGGATGAAATAACATTCAAAAATTACATGCTTTTGGCTGCTCAGCACTTGGATTCGGCATATAAGGCCATGAGAGAGCTTCCTCTTGAAGAGAAAGAGGAACAAAAAGCATCTGTTTTACAGGAGATTAGAACCAATTATGACACCCTCACGTTTGTGTCAGACATATATCAAGGTTACTTTGATGAAAGAACGCCACAAAATACTTTCTTTATGTCGATGCTCAGGTATAACAGCCAACAGCAAGAATTAGAAAGACAATTGCAAACAGATTTCGGTGGTGATTTGCTAGCTTATTTGACTTATTTAAAAAAACGCTTTCCTTCGCTATAACATTTTTGGTATGGCCTTTGTCTAGTAAGGGGAAAACAAGAAATGAGGAAGACACTACTTGCTATATTTTTGTTATCGGCATTTGCTCTAAGTGCCCAGGATTATGAGCTTTCTAAAGAAAAGCCTTTTCAGCCTGGGGAGAAAATTGAGCTAAAGGCTACTGTTGGATTCATCAGGGCTGCAGAAGCTACCTTTTCTGTAAGCGATGTGATATATACTATTAATAAGAAGCCAACTTGGAAGATAGATATCAATGCGAAGACAGTTGGCGTATTTGAATTCTTCTCTTCTGTAAGAGATAACTGGGGAACCTATTATGATACCACTCAGCTGGTGCCACAGCAATTCTACAGGTACATACAGGAAGGTAGATTCCGTAAGAATGAAATCCTTTACTTCCACCATGACAAAGACAGTGTTACGGTAGCCAAACTTCACAAGGAAACTCTAAAACTGGAAACGAAAGTTGAACATGCAATTCCTGACAATGTGCAGGACATGGTAAGTGGTTATTATTACCTGAGAGCAATCAACTTCGACAAGATCAAGGAGGGAGAAGTGATTGTAATCAATACTTTCTTTGACGATAAGCAAAAGCCTTTTGCGGTAAAGTTTATGGGGCGGGAGGTGATAAAAACTAAGCTTGGAGATGTAAGGGCGCTGGTTTTGGTGCCGATGATGAAGAAAGATAGCCTCTTTGAGGAAGATAACACGCTGAAGATCTGGCTTTCAGACGACCTGAATAAAATTCCACTCAAGCTTCAAGCAAAAATCTATGTGGGTTATCTGAATGTTGAGCTCAAAAATGTCGAGAACTTGCGACATCCGCTGTCTATCGTAGAGTAAACTATTAATACATCTTGCCTAAAAGCTCTCAAAAACTATATCTTTGAGCAATTAATAAGACAACCCATGGCAAATAAACAGAGCCCCAAAGTATTGGTGGTGGATGACGATCCGGATATCCTGGAGCTTCTTAAATACAACCTTAAGAAAGAAGGATATGATGTTGAAACTGCTGAAGATGGAATGAAGGCAGTATCAATTGCCAAAAGATTCACTCCTGAACTTATTCTGTTAGATATCATGATGCCTCAGCAAGATGGGGTTGAGACTTGTCGTCAGATAAGGGAGATTCCGGAAATGTCGGATGTCCATGTTATTTTCCTTACAGCCAGGGCGGAAGAATATTCTGAGGTTGCTGCTTTTGAGGCTGGTGCTGATGATTACATTACTAAGCCTATTAAGCCGCGTGCTCTTATGAGTCGTATCAGTGCGTTGTTTAGAAAGGAAAGTAAGAACAAGTCTAAACCTCAGGTTGTTGCCGGAGATTTGACCATCGATAGGTCAAGTTATACCGTAACGGCAAATGGCGATCAGTTTACTTTGCCTAAAAAGGAATTCGAACTCCTTTACTTTTTGGCCCAAAACCCGAACAAGGTATATAGTAGAGACGAACTGCTTCAGAATATTTGGGGTACAGACGTTTATGTACTGGCGAGAACAGTTGATGTTCACATTAGAAAAGTGCGTGAAAAAATAGGAGATGGCTATATCTCAACCGTTAAGGGTGTAGGCTACAAGTTCGAGATCAACTAGAATGCTTTTCAGGTCTAGAGTTGTTGCGTTAATTCTGGCTGTGTTGGTGGCCACTGTAACAATTGCTTTCCTGTCGTTATTGCCAGACGCTACCTCTACTGTTTTACTGGTAGCTGGTCTATTGTCTTTTGCTGCTACCTACCTCTTAGTTTATATAACATTTGAGTTTTTGGTAATACGCGAGATTGGAGAGATCTATAACGTGCTGAATAAGATGCGCAAGAAGGACTTCTCATTTATAGAAGACTATGAGAACAGCAATTCCAATCACCCGCTAAAACGGATTAATCAAGAAATATTTAAATACGGTGTCAATCGTCATAAGGAGATTGAAGATTTAAAGAAGCTCGAGGCTTTCAGGAGAGAATTTCTGGCAGATGTTAGTCACGAATTGAAGACACCTGTATTTGCTGCGCAGGGTTTTGTGCATACACTCTTAGATGGCGCTATAGACGATAAGAAAATCAGAAAGAGATTCTTGAAGCGTGCAGCAAAGAGTTTGGATAATTTGGACGCTCTGATTCAAGATCTTCTTACGCTTTCTCAGATTGAGACGGGAGAAATTAAAATGCACTTTGAGCATTTTAATATAGTGGATATTGCTGCAGAGGTAATTGACCAGCTAGAAGACAAGGCGGAGAAGAAAGATTTGGCCATAAAGTTCGATGCTGATTATTCCAGTCCAATTTTCGTTCATGCCGATGCAGATAGGATTTACAGGGTAATAACTAACCTTGTTTCAAACGCCATCAAGTATACCGAAGAAGGAGAAGTACTTATAGGCTTCGATGTAAAGAGTGAGAAAGTGCAGGTCTATGTAAAGGATACCGGAGTGGGCAT
>JABXIP010000515.1 GCA_013373005.1 Cytophagia bacterium
GTCAGAGGTCAGAGGTCAGAGGTCAGAGGTCAGAGGTCAGAGGTCAGAGGTCAGATAAGGTTCAACTCCATAAGCTTATTAGGGTTACACCTTTCGCTTCTTTTCATCCCGAGGAACCGAGGGATCTACCAAGCTTACAAAGAACTTCCGTGAAGAAATCATCCATTCTTTCTCTTTAAAACAAAGCCTTTCATTTCCCTCTGAGTAGGATTGAATTTCTGCATAGTACGCATATGATTCAACAGCCAAAGAATCCTCTCTTCATGAGTGCGCTTAAATCCTTGCTCCAGAACATATCGCTCAGCTTCCTCATGGTTTTTATGAAATCTCATCTCTTTGGCCATACTTAAAGCTATCAAAAATGATTCCCTTTTAATAATTTCCGATATGGAAGAAATGTATGAGGGTCTTCGCAAAAGCATAGGCAAGTTTGTATCCATCAGTGACGACAGCTGGAATGAAATAAAAGAATACTGGAAAGTCTTTGAGGTATCGAAGAACCAGCCACTCACCAATCAGGGTGAGATCGAAAAGTACTTCTATTATATTCACTCAGGTTTATTGAGAGGATATTTCGAAAAGAACGGACAGGAGTACAATATGGGCTTTTCCTATGATGGCGAATTTAGTGGAGTGTATGATTCCCTGGTTTTTCAAAAGCCATCAGACTGGAATGTAGAAGCTTTGGCAGACACTAAGGGTTTGCGACTACATTATGATGCATTTGTAGAATTGCAGGAAAAATACCCAACTACAAAACACTGGCTTTTTAAATTCAATCAACAGGTAATGTTTGGACTAGGTGTTTTCATTAGAAGCCTCTTAGCAGACTCTGCTGAGGAGAAGTTTGAGCGACTGATGCGCCAAAGCCCTCACATCATACAAATTGTACCTCAAAAGCATTTGGCCTCATATCTTGGCATGACTCCTGAAACTTTTTCAAGAATGAGACGAAAGTGGGCTGGCTAACTTGATCTATATCAAGACAAAACTCAGTTCGGCACCTTTAATTTGAAACAAAAAATGAAACTCAAAGCAACGACACATATTCAGAACTCCATTCAACAGTGTGAAAATGCACTGTCTGAGGTTGAGCAAATCATCGCTGGTCTCGATGACACCACACTCAACACCCAGGAAGCAGCCGGCAAATGGAGTATCCTTCAATGCTTAAAACACCTGAGCATTGCCAACAAAATCTATGTCGAGAATCTTGGCAAGGCCTTCGAAAAGTACCCACAGAAACCTGAAGAAACCTTCAAATCTCATTGGAAAGGCGATTATTTCACCAAAATGATTTCTCCCAAAGAGAATAATGAGGTAAAGAATAAAATGAAAACCATGAGGTCGATGGATCCTAAGCAAGCGCTTAATCCTAAGGAAACCATTGACGATTTCTTTCAAACTCACCAACAGCTAATAGAACTGATAAAGCAATCAGAAAACTACAGCCTCAACAAAGTAAAAGTGCCTACAGCACTTGGCCCTATAATCAAGCTGAGAATTGGAGACGCATTCCGTTTTCTACTTGGCCACCTCGACAGACACGTTCTCCAGCTTAAAAGAATCAAGAAAGCAGTAGCCTAAAGCTATTGGGATTCGTTACATTGAGTTAATGAATGATGAGAGCGAAAAGAAGGAGAAATTTAAAAGACCTAGAGGAACCGGTATTGGAACCGGCATTGCTATTGGAGCGGGCATAGGGATAGCCATGGACAATCTGGCCATTGGAATTGCCGTAGGTGTGGCCATGGGCTTCGGTTTTGAACTAATTAACAGACAAAGAAATAAGGGCTAGCAAAACTAGCCCTTATTAATTCAATATATCATTTTCAGTTCTAATCCTCTCTCAACCTGGTAGCCGGATTTGAGAATGCTGCCTTGAAGGTTTGCATGCTGATAGTTACAAAAGCAATGGTTAAAGCAATACCTCCTGCAACAATAAATGGCAATGCACTCAAGTCTATTCTGTAGGCATACCCATCGAGCCAGTCACTCATAAAATACCAACCTACCGGAGCGGCCAGCAGCATGGCAATCCCCACTAAAATCACAAACTCCTTACTCAAGTTCGATACAATCTGGTTTACAGATGCACCCAAGACTTTTCTAATACTAATTTCTTTTCCTCTCTGAGCTACAGTAAATGAAGCTAGTCCAAATAGACCCAAACAAGCCAGGAAAATAGCAAGCCCTGAGAATATGGTGAACAACTCACTTCTTTGAGATTCTGACTGGTAAAGACTATCAAATCGCTCATCTAAGAAGTTGTATCGAATCGGTGAATTCGGTGAAAACTCAGCATAGGTTCTTTCAATTTCGTCAATTGAACTCTGCAGGTTTTGGCCTTCAATCTTAATAGAGAGAAAACGCATTCTGTTTCTATTATTTTCCATGATTACCGGCACAATCTCACTCTGAAGCGACTCGAAGTGAAAGTCTTTTACCACACCGATTACTCTGCCGGCAACACCACCATAATTCATACGCTTACCAATGGCATCTTCAGCATCGCCCCAGCCAATGACTTCAACCGATTTTTCATTAAGGATGAAATTGGCTGAATCTCTTTGCCAGTCTTCAGAGAAGTTTCTCCCCGCTACCAACTCCATTTGATAATTGGGAATAAAATCAGGTTCAATCTGAAGCTGCTTGATAACTACCTGAGTTGGTTGCATTTGGCCATCTACTTCAGCTTGGGCTCCTTGGGAATCGAGCAATTGTCCGGAAGGTACACGGCTAGAGCCACCTGCAGATTTTACACCAGAGATATTCCTCAACTCATTTTTGAAGGTTTGAAAATTGTTTGATATCTCCTGACTTACATTCAGGATCATCATCTGATCCTTGTTGTAACCGAGGTTTTTATTCTGCATATAGTTCAATTGCTGAACCACTACTACGGTTGAAATAATAAGCACCACCGAGATGGAAAATTGCGCTACAACCAACACTCTTCTTAATAAACCAGATTTACCAGGAGCAGAGCCTTTACTGCCACGCATGACCTCCAAAGGCTTAAATGCGGAAAGGTAGAAAGCAGGGTAGCTTCCTGCTAAAACTCCAACCAATAAAGCAGCACCAAAAATTATGGCAATCAAGCCGGCATTCTGCACCAAATTGAACTCTAAATTGAGTTCGGTAAACTCTCTAAAGAATGGTAAAATGAGAGATGTTAAAGCTACCGAAAACAACAAAGCAAAAAGTGTGAGTACTATTGACTCTGTCAAAAACTGATTGATAAGACTTCCTTTGCCAGCACCGAAAACCTTTCTCATACCAACTTCCTTAGCCCTCCTTGCCGAACGCGCTGTGGCCAGGTTCATGTAATTGATACAGGCTATCAATAGAATAAGAACTGCAATGGAAGTAAAAATATAAACGTAGGTAACGTCTGAATTCTGACCTAACTCATCCGAAAGATTGGAGTGTAAATGAATATCTGTTAGCTTCTGAACATGTAGTCTTGTCCAAGTTGGAGCATTCTCTCCCAACTGAATTTTGAGAAAGTCTTCCATTCGGCTCATAATGCCATCAATGCTGCCTGTTTCAGTTAGAGTAAAAAGGGTAGTAAAGTTGTTACTCCCCCAAGCCTGGAGCAGGTTATCTCTTCCTCCATAAAACTGCTCAACAGCAGAGAAATCGACCATCATGTTTAATTCGAAGCTGGAGTTGTCCGGCCAGTCTTTATAAATACCCTGAACTATTAAATCCATCTGATCGAACACTCTGATGGTTTTACCCATTGGGTCTTCATTGCCGAAATACCTGGCAGCTAAGCTTTCTGAAAGTACCACCGAACCCGGTTTTTGCAGGGCTTCTTTCAAATCTCCCTGAATTGCTTCAAATGTGAGGATGTCTACAATTTCAGGATCTGCGAATCCAAGGTCGGATTCATTGAAAAGCTTTTCACCATATTCAATGGTGCCAGAAGTAGTTAGTATTCTACCAATTTTATCAATATCTCCTTCGTAATAATCCTTCAGATAATGACCGAATGGGGGGGCCAATCTTGACAAATGCAAAGAGGTGGTTCCATCTTGACTCATGAATTCGCGAGTGAACCGATAGGTCTCATCTGCATTTTCATGAAACCTATCGTAGCTCATTTCTTCATTAATGTATAAGCCAATGAGTAAACA
>JABXIP010000381.1 GCA_013373005.1 Cytophagia bacterium
ACGTTGATAATGATGTTGATAACAAAATCATTTCGTTTTAAATGAGCCAATTCATGGTATAAAATAGCTTCAACTTCTTCTACCGAAAGGCCTTCTATCAGACCAATTGGGAAGAGGATAGTAGGGCGTATGATGCCAAGTATCACTGGGCTTTTGATCCAGGAACTTGATTTCAATTGAATCTGTTTTGAGATACCCAAAACAGCCTTGGCTCTTTCCAAAAGCGTATTTATGGCTTCACCTTTCATCGGTAAGGCCCGCTTTGTTAACCTCTTCATCCAAACAAATGAGCCGATCACTTTCATTAAGAATAAAGCCATTCCTACAAACCATATGATGGCTATGGTAGATGCATTTTCTTTGAGCCACAAAACGGTGGAGTTACTTTGTGGATTGATGGAAACTGGCTGAAAGTCAGTGGGTAAATTCAATGAATTACTAAAAACGGCAGGTTCTATGACTGGAGAATTATCCACAATTGGCTCCGGCCAAAAGAAATAGAGATTGGCTGCCAGCACACAAGGAAGTGCCAGAATACCGAATAGGATTGCTGAGTATCTGGTTTTGGCCCTCCTGTTTCTGAGGCTAACGAGCGTCAATAGAACGAGAAAAAGCAAGGCCGCTCCCTGCCAAAGTGAGTGCACTAGACTTAAGCCTAAAGCTTCTAGTATTTGATTATTGATTTCCATCTTTTTCCAATTTCTGTATGAGTGCTTTTATTTCTTCAAGCTCTTTGGCCGATGCTTTTCCGGAACCAAGGGCGCTCAGCACCAGCTTGCTGGCAGAACCTCCGAATGCTGAGTTGAGGAGCTTATCAAGCATTTCACCCTGAATATCTTCTGCTTTAATCTTAGCGGAATAGATATGAGTTCGACTGCTTTCGTCTCTTTCAACCAATCCTTTCTGGGTCATTATCTGCATCAGCTTCAAAGTAGTTGTGTAGCCAACTTCTTTTTGCTGATTCATTATTTCATTGACGGATCTCACATTGCTGGGACCTTCAGCCCATAGAATGTTAAGTATTTCCAATTCGCTTTCAGTTGGTTTAATCATAGCTGCTATTGTTTGAGCTTGTTCTGAATTATTTCTTCGAAGTCCTTCATAGCTTCTTCTCTTCGTCCTTTTTCTGCATGAAGGATTTTGCCTTCTTTGTCCAATACGAACAAAGTGGGGTAGGTATCTAATTTAAGTCTTTTGGCTAGCTCATCTCCCTGTACAAGAAACTCATAGCTATAGGCCTTTTTGGCCACGAACTTTTCTGCTTTTCCTGGGGCATCATGTACTGAGATGCCAATAACTTGTACCTTTTTATTCTGATATTTTTGGTGGATAGCCTGTAAGTCTGGCATAGCCAAAAGGCAAGGTCCACACCAGGTTCCCCAGAAATCGACTATGAAGATATCGGCATCATAGCTGTTAAGGCTTTTCTGATTTCCATTAACATCGTCAAGCTTAAAAGAAGGAAAAAACTCTCCTTTGGAAGGGAGCCCTTCTGTTTTTGGCTCTTTGCCTGTTACTATCTCTTCTTTCGCATGTCCGTCATCATTAATATCGAACGGGGTCTGATTCTTTGTTTCAACACTTTCCACAACAACAGTCCTTCTGATGCTGTTACTTACAAAACCAATAGGAAGTAAGGTTTCTTTATCGATGAACCAGTCCGAAAATGATTCTTTTTCTTCCTGAGTTGCCGGGTTTTTGAGGGTTCTAAAAATTCTAATTTGCTGACAGTCTCTCCCTTCAATTTTGCTTTCGCCCATAAGCTCGGCCCTTTTCAAGGAAGCAATAATTTTGTCCATACCTGCTTCTGAGGTGAAGGTTGGGTGGACTAATAATGAGTATTGAAAGCCCAGATTACGACCTACAGTTCGAGCATCAGGATTCTCAATGGTTTTAATTTCTCCTTTTCCCACTTCATGGAGTTTGAAGAATGTTCCATCGTAGGAAAATGAGAATGGCTGTGCCCCTTTTTGAGTTTCTAGTTCACCCTTTACCAAAATTTTGGCATTGCCAAAACCAACATCAGGCACTGATCCGAACTCTTGTCTTATATCGGCTTTAACGTCAAGATCGCCAAAGGAAAGAAAGCTTTTATAAGAAATGCTTTTGATTGATTTACAGGCCTCGCTGCTGGCTTTCAGAAGGTTGACGGCATCGTGCTGTGTAATTGCCCATGTTGGACTTAGGGCGAAGCATGCGATTAAAATCAGTGTATTTCTAAGTGTCATTTTGAGTTGATTAACGTTTGATGTAGCAGATTAAAGCGCCCATACCCAGCCCACGAGCCAGATATCTTGGATTATCTCTTTGAACATCTATTTCTACCACTAAAATGTCTTCGGGATCAGGCTCCGGAACCAACGGATATCCCTTCTTTAGTAGTTGAACTTTGAGTTTGGTATCGGTCGATTCAAGTTCCTTGAACACTATGTTTTGAATACCTCCGAACTCATCGATGATCTGTCGGTAAAAGGCTACATGTTCATCTCGATTCTCCATTTTTTCTAATAGTTCTGGAGAGAACCGCTGATCAATGAACTGATTAATTGCCTCATTGCTACCAATATTCTGTGTTCTAATCCAATCGTTGAGGATCTCCTTTTTAGGATCATTTTTCTGAATACCCAAGAGAAGAACAAACAGAGACAGGCTTATTACTTTCATACTACGATTGATTTCGTACTTCAATAGTATACGATTGATTTCGTAATAACAAATTATCTACGAACAATTTCGTATAATTTAACATTTTTAACTTTCATCTCTTGTCAGTACTTTCATTAGGGAATGGCACAGACCAGAATAAGACACAGGCGTAGTAAGGAGCTCGGTTTTGGAGAGAAGGCTTACGGCAAGTACACCAGGCTTATTAAACCTGATGGCAACTTCAACGTGAAGAAGAGCGGTCTTGGTTTTTGGCAGTCTCTAGATATTTACCATGAGCTCATTTCAATGAAATGGCTCGGCTTCATTGGCCTGATTACATTGATCTTCTTTTTGATCAACCTGCTATTCGCCTGGCTATACTATATGGCGGGTTTTGAAGGAATATCCGGCCAGGTCTTCAATAGCCCAGCAGATCATTTTTTGTCCTCCTTCTATTTTTCTACCCAGACTATTACCACAGTAGGCTTCGGAAAGCTGAGTCCTGAATCGAACTATGTGAGCACCTTGGCAGCCATAGAATCATTTATTGGCCTGTTAGGCTTTGCCTTAGCAACGGGGCTTATGTTCGCACGTTTTTCAAGGCCCAAAAAAAATATTGTTTACAGCGAAACGGCAATTATTTCGCCTTATAAACAGAACAATGCACTCATGTTCCGTTTAGCAAACAGCAGCAAAACACGCATGATTGAGTCTGAAGTTAATGTGGTTATTTCTTATTGGGACGCTAAGAGCGATCGGAGAATTTTTGAACCGGTGGATTTAGAGCGTGATAAGATCAACTTCCTCTCTACTACCTGGACCATAGTGCACCCCATTACTGAAAATAGCCCTATTTACGGATGGACAGCCAAGAATTTTGAAGAGTGTCAGGTGGAAGTAATTGTTATGTTCAAGGCCTTTGACGATACCTATGTTCGCCAAATCTATGATCGAATCAGTTATTTGGATGAGGAAATTCAATGGGGCAGAAAGTTTGTGCCGGTTTATGACAAGATGGATGATGGCATGATGCATGTAAAGCTGGAAAGGCTCGGTGAAACTATAGAAGCAGCGCTTAATTGACCTTTCACATAAATAGCAAGGCGCACAGAACAAATCGGATAGCAGCAATGCAATTAGTGCTTATCTTGAATTAAGTAAACTCAAAACCGTCATGAAAAAGCCTATTATCTCTTTTGCAGGAGTGGCTATTGTTTGTCTACTTCTGCAGCTAAGCACGCCTGTCTTAAAGGCGCAGGAAGGTTACCAAAGACCGCCTGAAGCCATCGCCAAACTAATTGATGCTCCCTCAACTCCAGCTGTGAGCATAGACTCAAAAGCAGAGTGGATGTTACTGATGGAACGTCCTGGTTACCCAAGCATCGAAGAAATTGCAGCTCCTGAACTGAGAATTGGAGGAACCAGGATTAATCCGGCCACCAATGGCAGAAGCCGCCAAAACCCAATGACCGGCTTAAGCCTTCAGAATATTAAAACGGGCGAAACTTTTATGTTCGCCAACATGCCTTCAAATGCTGCCATTAGCAACGTGTCCTGGTCTAATGACGAGAAGAAGGTTGCTTTTACTAATACTGTGGAAGATGGTATTGAGCTTTGGGTGGCTGATTTGGAGACTAAGTCTGCCAAAAAACTGACAGAGGCCATTATTAATAATGCTTATGTATCTGCCTTCGAGTGGATGCCGGATAACATGTCTTTATTGGTAAGCACTGTGGTTGAGGGAAGAGGCAATGCTCCTGTTAAACCAAGAGCTCCTAAAGGACCTGTAGTTCAGGAAACCTCTGGTGCAGAAGCCGCTTCAAGAACTTATCAGGATTTGCTCGAAAACCCTTATGATGAGCAGCTTTTTGAATACTATACCACTGTTCAGCTTCAAAAAATTGACTTGAATGGTAAGGCTACTAAAGTTGGTAAGCCTGACATTATTAAGGGATTTGATGTTTCTCCTGACGGGAAGTATATGTTGGTGGAAGTTATTCAGAAGCCATTCTCTTACCTGGTGCCCGCTTCTAGATTCCCATTCAATTATGAAGTTTGGGATGCCAACGGAAACATGGTGAAACTATTAGCTGAGATTCCTTTGGACGAAGTTCGACCTAAAGGGTTCGATGCTACGAGAATGGGTATAAGAAGCGTGAATTGGAGAGCTGATCAACCGGCTACTCTTTACTGGGCCGAGGCGAATGATGGTGGCAATCCTGCCATGGACACTCAGGAAAGAGATATTGTGTATATGCAATCAGCTCCGTTTAATGCCGGACCTACCAAGCTTGCTACCACTTCGCTCAGATATGGTGGAATAGTTTGGGGCGATGAAAATCGTGCGTGGTTGAGTGAACAATGGTGGGCTAATAGAATGGAGAAAGCCACTATTATCGATCCTACTAAGCCTGGTCAAGCCGGAAACCTGCTTTACGAAAGAGCTACCACAGACAGATATAACGATCCGGGAAATCCGATGACTGTTAAAAATGAATTTGGCCGTAACGTGCTAAAGTTCGACAAGGACGATGTATTCATGAGCAGTATTGGAGGTTCTCCAGAAGGAGACAGACCTTTCTTGAGCAGATACAATCTGAAGTCTAAAAAGCAGGAAATTCTGTTCAGATCAGAAGC
>JABXIP010000398.1 GCA_013373005.1 Cytophagia bacterium
AGCAGCACCCTTGGGGATTCTTCAGTCGTCCTTGCGTCCTCCTTCTGAATGACGGAAGTCCGAAGCCCTACTCATACCTTAAAGACTCCACGGGATTCAGTCTGGCAAGCTTAACAGTTTGAAGACTTACAGCCATCAGAGCAAGAATGGTAACAACAAGCCCAACTCCGGCAAAAATCCACCAACTGAAGTGAATATGATTGGCAAAATTGGCGAGCCATTCCTGCATAAAGAACCAGGCTACGGGAGTAGCTAAAATAAAGGCCAGCACTATGGTGCTTAGAAACGAACGACTGAGCAGCCAGAAGACATCCCCGGCATGAGCGCCATTTACCTTGCGAATTCCAATCTCCTTGGTTCTTCTCTTGGTTTCGTGGAAAGCAAAAGTGAAAAGGCCAATGGAAGAAAGTAGCAAAGCCACCAGACTCAAAGTGAGATAGATTGTACCCATTTGCTGCTCTTTGGCATATTGCTGGGCCACCTTACTTTCCATGGTGGTATAGCTGAAGAAGCCTCCGGGATTCACTTCCTGATAAAGCTCCTCCAAAAATGCCGCAGTTTCCTGTTCCTTTCCGGGTCTGAATCTCACCAATATATCAGTGTCCATATTGACATAGTACGTAAGCACTAATGGCTTGATTTTCTGCGACAAGTGCTCGTAATGATAATCTTCTACCACTCCAATGATGTCGTAGCTCTCCGTTACATTAGAACGGGTATTGGTAGTCAATTTCACCTGGGTAATGTCATCGATACCCCAGTATTTTTTAGCCGCTTCATTGATGATCACTTTGGGCTCATTGTTGGCATCGAGCGAATCTGAAAAGAACCTTCCTTCTACCAAATTGACACCAAATAAATCATCATAGGCAGGATCAACAGACATGCCACTGACGGAACTGTAGCCATCAGTTTCACTGACTATTTTCCAAGGGTTTTGGTAAGCTATATCAATTGGCATTGTGCCCTGGGAAACAGCGATGACATCAGGGTTTTGCTGTAATCTAGACAATACATAAGCATGCTGATTGATCATTCTTTGCCTGGTTACACTGTCTTCAGCCCCATTGGGCATAATCTCAAAGAAATCAGTCTTTAGAATATCGGTCTGATTTAAGCCCGTATCCATATTGAGCATGTATTTCAGCTGATTGAAAACTACCGAGGTTGCAATTAGCAGAAGAATGGTTATACTGTACTGTAGCACGGTGAGCACTCGCTGGGAAGCCGGAACCTTCAACACCTTGGCCTCACCAGAAATAGCCTGCATGGTTTTGATTCGATATACCTGAACCAATGAGACTACAACAGAGACCAAGACAATGAAACCAACAACTATAGAGATATCTCTCAAATCGGTGATAGGTCTGTTGTCCAAGCTCAAATTAAGAGCACTCACATAATCTGAGAAAACCAACTGGTGCAGTCCAAATGCAAAAGCAGCTGCTGCAATGAAATAGAGCATTCTACTCACCACTATTTCGAAACCTAAATCGAACTTATTCGCACCTAATACCTGCTTCACTCCTACTTTTTTCACCAGTGTGAGCTGCAAAGTCGACTGCAGATTGACAAAGCTGATGAGCGTGATAAAGAAAATGATTCCTGCTACTATCTGCATGGTGCGGTAACTCGTACGGTCACCATATTTAGAAAGCAGTGAAATGTGGAATGGATGGTTGTGGTAAAGATCATGCAAAGACACCAGCGAAAGCTCACTCTCAGGAAACCGGCTCGTTTCTCTCTCCCTACCAAGGTATCTGATTTGCTCGTTAAAAGCTCTCAGGTCAACATTCTCCTTCATCAGAAGTAAGTCCTGAGGCATTCTGCGCCAAAAGCCTTTAGAATGTCTGGGGACTATAAAATCAAAAGTGATTGAGCTATTCGATGGAATATTATCGACTATGGCTGCCACCTGATAAGTTCCTTTCTGATCGCACTGGATGCTTACCGCTTTTCCCATCGCATCCTGATTTGGAAAGACCCTATCGGCAAAGGCCTTGCTTAAAACGATGCTGGAATGATCATCCAAAACCGATTTTTCTCCCTGAAGCAGAGCAAAATCAAAAACCTTGAAAAAGGTACTGTCGGCTATTAAAGCTTTACCGGAATAGGCTGTCTCATCCCTGAAAAGTTTAATCTCATCCTCTCCATAAGTGTGAATAATGAGGCTATTCTCTATTTGAGGAAATTGTGCATAGTCTATTCCAAAGATCCGCTGAACATGCAAGGCCGTTGGTTCCGAATTGGGGTTCAATCTGGCCGTGGCCAAGTGAATTCTATCCGCCTTGCTGTGGAACTGATCCATAGATTGCTCATTGCGAATCCAGTCATAAATGAGCTGAAAAGCCACCACTCCGAAAATGAGAGCAATCAAACTCATGGTGGAGACCATGCGATGTTTGAAGTAGTTACGAATTGAGGTTTTGACCAATAGTTTGAACATACCGTAATAGTTGAGTTGCGTTGTTCCCGAAATTCTGCGTAGCAGATTGGGCCGTAATAATTTGAGTGTTTCGAAAATGTAATGCCTTCTGGCCTGAGAGGGAGTGTGACCTTCGAGGTAGTCGTAAAAAACCTCCTCCATATCTCCTTCAATTTCTTCCAGATAGGCAGGCTTCACCACCCTCTTGAGTAGCCGGATTGGCCACTTAGGTGGAGTTATGTGCTCGGATGAGCTCATAAAGCTTGAAAATTCAATGAAGCATTTGGAACAGCACTCCAAAGTTGAGAGCGAATATCTTTCATCTCATTGAGCACTTGCTTTCCAGAGCTGGTAACGGAGTAAATACGCTTACGCTTGCCCCCTCTTTTCTGAGTCGCCTCACCAAATTCAGACTCCAAATAACCCTTCTCTTCCAATCGCTTCAATGCAGACTGAATAGACCCCACACTGAGTGATTCGCTCAGGCGTTCTTCCAGTTCTCGCTTGATCTCAACTCCATAGGCTTCCTCCTCCAGTACCAAAACGGTGAGTAAAACCAGCTCTTCAAACTCTCCTAGCTTTGTCTTCTTCATTTGATATCATTCGTAATTGCAGTAAATATAGATGAAATTATTTTATTCGTAATTGCAGTTTTAATAAAACTTAGATTAAATAATAGTTCGGACTTATTTAAAGATAGGCACTCAGACAAGTGAGCGCCAGAACTTATTGATCAAAAACGAATGATCCACTAGATTGCAGCATGAGTATTCAAATCCGTCCATCAGTTGAGGCTGACCTTCCCTATATCTATGACCTGATCTTGGAGTTTTCCATTTTCCAGAAAACACCGGAAAAGGTGAAAATCACCATGGAGCAGATGATAGAAGATCAGGATGACTTCAAGTGTCTAGTTGCTGTAGATGAGGGTAAAATTATCGGTTTTGCCAGCTATTACTTCGCTTATCACTCTTGGTCGGGTAAGGCCAT
>JABXIP010000038.1 GCA_013373005.1 Cytophagia bacterium
AAGCTTTTAACTAGTGTAATAAAGAAGAGTATAATTGGTGATTCTCGAAGTAAGCTACAGCGATATATCTTTGAGAAGCCAATGAAGTCTTTTGGCTGGGGGGTAGCCTTAACTTCTGCTATTCAGTCAAGTTCTGTTACAACTTCATTGGTTGTGCCGTTGGTGGCTACGCAAAACCTAAAGCTCAGAAATGTCTTTCCATTTATAATTGGTGCAAACCTTGGTACTACAATTACAGCGCTAATTGCAGCCAGTTTTAGTTCGAAAATAGCCTTAAGCATAGCATTGACACACCTTATAGTGAACCTATTTGGAGCAGTGCTATTCATGTCAATTCCAAAACTACGTGGGCTACTTTTAGGCTTTACAAAGCGATTCAGTATTGTGATTACCCAAAAAAGGATTTTGGGCCTGGCATACATTCTTCTGACTTTTTTCCTGATACCCTTTTTGCTTATCACAATTCATAGACAGGTTTCAAAGGGTGAAGATTCAGTGGCTGATATTCCTTCTAAGGTTGAATTAATAATTGAAGAAAAGGGATAAAAAAATTTGATTTAAAATGTAAAGCATACTTTACTTTATTAATAAAATGTTAAATAAATGAAAAATAACTGTTTATCCAACCTAAGACACTCACTTCTTTTTCTCCTTGTATGGATAACTATTGTTCTGTTCAATCAGGGTTTGAATGCTCAGGATTTGACAAATAGCAAGTTTGGAAAAGGACTGCGGGTTACTGCTAAGGATTCTTCTTTTGCCCTGAAATTCAGTTTTAGGTTTCAAACCCTTTACCAAGGAGAATTGAACCTTGATAGCAATGACTGGTCAGACAGAATGATCATACGAAGATCAAGGCTGAAGTTCGATGGTTGGGCATACCACCCTTCTCTTACTTATAAGGTAGAATTGGGGCTTTCCAGTTCAGATCATTCAGGAGGAGACATTATAGAGACGGGAAATACAGCCAGAATAATTTTGGATGCAGTAGCAAAGTGGCAGGCTACAAAAAGTCTTAGTATTTGGTTTGGACAAACAAAGCTGCCCGGTAACAGGGAGCGGGTAATTTCTTCTCAGAGTCTTCAATTTGTGGATAGAAGTTTATTGAACTCACGGCTTAATATCGATAGGGACATAGGCCTGCAGGTTCATCATGTTTCTACTATCGGTAGTGGAATGATATTGAAAAAGGCAGTCTCTATCTCTATGGGTGAGGGAAGAGACATTATAACCAGAAACTCTGGCGGTTATGATTTTACTTATCGCTTAGAACTGCTCCCTTTTGGAGAGTTTGATAGTAAGGGTGATTATTTTGGGTCTGACCTGAAAAGGGAGCCAAAACCAAAGCTGTCTTTGGGTGCCACTTTGGATGTTAATAATAACGCAGCCAGGCAAAGAGGTCAGTTGGGCGACTATGTTCGTGATGATAATGATGTTCAATACTTGAATGACCTAAAGACTCTTTTTGTAGATGCCATGTTCAAATACAATGGATTTTCGTTAATGGGTGAATATGGCTCAAAAAGAGGTTCGGAGAAGGTTTTTGCGACAATGAATGATGGCTCAACTTTGAAATATGTAACTGGTGATGCCATCAGTTTACAAACGGGCTATCTCTTTAATAATAATATTGAATTGGCTCTTAGATACACTTCATTGAAACCCGATGATTTAACCTTCAGTGGTATGAGGCAGGAAAAGCAATATACGCTCGGCTTTTCAAAATACTTTGTAGAGCATAGCCTCAAGATTCAAAGTGATCTTTCATTAACAGATATCGCGAACAGAAGCAATGTGTTGATGTATAGACTTCAGTTGGAAGTGGCGCTATAATTAGTTAGCTACTTTTTGATATGTCTTCAAACAGGGTTTACTTTATTCAGTTTATAACTCAATATGGCTAAAAGTAATTTATCTGAGGTTTTGAAGGTTTTCTTCAAACTGGGCTGCATCGCGTTTGGTGGTCCTGCCGCCCATGTGGCTATGATGGAAGCGGAAATTGTAAGCAAAAGAAAGTGGATGACCCGAGAGCACTTTCTAGACCTTATGGGGGCAACCAACCTCATCCCTGGTCCAAACTCCACAGAGATGACTATGCACTGTGGGTACGAACGAGCAGGGAAGTTAGGGCTCTTTGTAGCTGGTGCAGCATTCATTTTTCCTGCAGTTGTTATTACCGGGGTTCTTGCCTGGTTCTATGTAGAATTTGGACAATTACCGGAAGTAGCAGCCTTGGTATTTGGTATTAAACCAGCCGTTTTAGCTATTATTCTCGGAGCCATTATTAAACTGGGGAAAAAGGCCTATAAAAGTGTTCAGCTAGGTGTATTGGGAGTAGCTGTTTTGGTCGCATGTTTCTTTGGCTTAAGTGAGATTTTAGCATTATTAGGAGCTGGTATTATTGGCATGTTCCTTTTTTATGCTCTGGAGAAGGGTAGGCCAAAGGCCAATTCAATTGCGCCATTGGGGCTTTTAGGAATGCTTAATCTGTCACCAGAAACTTTAAAGATCTTCCTAAGCTTTCTTAAAGTCGGAGCTATACTATATGGAAGCGGTTATGTGCTGTTCGCCTATTTAGATGCAGAGTTGGTTGAAACCGGTCTGATGACGAGAGAAGCACTTATTGATGCCATCGCCATTGGTCAATTTACGCCTGGCCCTGTATTGTCGACAGCTACCTTCATCGGTTATCAGTTAGGCGGTGTAATGGGGGCTGTGGCCGCAACAGTCGGTATCTTTCTGCCTTCATTCCTTTTCGTGTTATTGCTTAATCCTATTATTCCAAGAATGAGAAAATCGTTATTGCTGAGTAAGTTTTTGGATTCTGTGAATATTGCCGCGGTGGCGGTAATGGCAAGTGTTTTAATAGATATGGGAAGAACTGTTTTAGTTAGGTGGGAAGCTATTGTAATAGCAGTGCTCTCACTTTTCTTCACCTTTGGTCCAAAGAAACTAAACTCAATGTGGATCATTCTGGGTGGGGCTATACTGGGTTATCTTCTTTCCATGCTATAATCAGCTATTCCACTTATTGAATTGCTGTCTTATTCCTATCTTGGTACAAATTTCTAGGCTTGAAAATCTTTGATTTTACTAAACTTACTGAGACAGTTTCAGCATATATAGAAACAAGGGTTGAGCTTCTGAAGCTAGACCTCAAGGAGCAATCTGTTAAATTTTTAGCGAGGCTTCTCACTTGGGGAATAGTAATTTCTACGGCTTTAACAGCAACCTTTTTTCTCTCTCTCGGGTTGTCGGCTTTTCTTAATGAAGTGCTGGATAGTACATTTTTAGGCTATTTAATGGTAGCGTGTCTTTACTTACTAATAGGCCTTATTACATACTTAATGAGAGGGAATATTGAAAAGAAAATTCATTTGGAAGTTAAGGAGACTGATGTTTTAGATGAACTTGAAGAAGAAGATGAGCAATAAGGAAGAACTTAAAGAAACGAGTCGCCAATTGATGAACTCCATTGAAGATCAGTTTGACGATATGAGAGGCAATGTGGAGCGCGCGGGAAAAATTGGTCTTTGGGTAGGAGGAGGTCTTCTATCCGTATTATTGCTTTCACAGCTTTTTACTTCGGATAAGGAAAGTGAAGGGGAAGGTGTAGAACCAAAGAAAAAGAAGAAAAAACGGAAGGTTCAGTTCTCATCTAAATCCAGCTTTTTGAGCGATACCTTAAAGGAGCAGGCCATATTATTTGCTTTAGGTTTGGCTGCTAAACAATTGACTACTTTTCTCAGTGAACTGAAGAAGGAAGATGAAGCAGAAGATTCTAAATAGTATTGAGTCAAAAGTTGCTGTGGCTCAAAAGAGTCTGGCGGTCTTAATAGATCCTGATGATTTAGATGAGTCGGGTTTAGTGCAATGCCTCAACAGGTGCATAGAAAACGCTGTTGATTTCATTTTTGTGGGTGGCAGTCTAGTTACCTCAAACAGCATTCATGAGGTGGTCAATTTTATTAAATCATATACAAATATTCCTTGTATTCTCTTTCCTGGGCATGCCATTCAAATTGCTTCTGAAGCGGACGCAATACTTTTTCTGTCACTCATTTCTGGTAGAAATCCTGAACTGCTCATTGGGCAGCATGTTGTTGCTGCTCCTGTTTTAAAGAGGAGTAATTTGGAGGTGATTCCAACGGGGTATATGCTTGTAAACTCAGGTAAGCCGACCAGTGCCTCCTATATGAGTAATTCGCAGCCCTTACCAAATGATAAGCCGAACCTGGCTGCAAGTACAGCATTGGCAGGTGAAATGCTTGGTATGAGATTAGTGTATCTCGATGCCGGTAGTGGTGCTGAAGAGCCCATTTCACAAAGAATAATCAGGTCAGTGAAAAGTAATCTATCTGTTCCCCTAATTGTTGGAGGGGGCTTGAATTCAAAGGAGAAAGTGAGACGCGCTTTTGATGCCGGAGCCGATCTTGTGGTGATTGGTAATGGGGTACAAAAAAACCTCGATCTGATGACCGAGGCTTCTGATATTGTTCAGATGTTCAATGAGCCATTAAACGTTAATTAAGCTCTCTCTTCTTCTCATTTTTCCAGCAGGAATACCGAACATCATTTTGAATCTTCTACAGAAGTAAGCGGTGTCTTTATACCCAACTTCTTTTCCAATATCTCTGATGCTCTTCTTCGTGGTTCTTAATAAGTCTACAGCTGCTTCCATTCTTTGGTACTCAATATAATCTTGAGGGTTAATTCCGGTTAGCATCTTGAAGTATTGTCCAACATAGTCTTCAGAAACATTGGCAACTCTAGCCAAGACTTTATTGGATAGGTCTCCACCAATATTTTCCTTAATGTAGTTGAAAATATCTATGAGCCTTGGATCCTTGAAGTAAGTGCTGTTGGTAACCAGTTGCTCTACAAACAATCTGTTGTCAAGAATGTATCGGATTATCTCTACAACCAGATATTCTGTATTCAACTTGATGATTCTATTTTTTCCAGGCTTTACAGAGTTGTCTTCTTCAATAATAAGACGAATGAGATCGGCCAGAATACTCGAATTTTTTATGGCAAATGGAGTAATATTTAAAGACGAGAAAAAGTTAACAGAATCGAAAACTTTTGCTTCAAACATCACCTGGCTAAAGCCGTCTACATCGTAGTCATTAATCTCTGACTCTGAGGCATTCTGTAAGTATTTCTTTTTGTTGGAAATGAACTCGTCATTGTTAATGGCTGGTGAGGTAGAGGAACCAAAAGAAATGGTTAGAGATTTCCCCCCGGGTATGAATAGCATATCTCCTTCAGTTACTTTTTCCTGATCAGGTCCAAAGTAGATGTCACCGTTATTGACAATTATAATTGTGTTCTCAACATCATAAAAATTGTTGATGGTAATGGATTTGGCAATTTTAATATTTCGGCTCTTGATAAACCGTACGCCTAAAGATTCAATGATCTTGTTATAGTCTTCCATGGTCTCTTTAAAAAGTTAACAGTCGAATAAAATTGCATCTAATTTAAATTGAAATGAAGTATTTCAAAAAGAAAATGACCATTGGCATGAATGTATATACCAATGGTCATATTAGTTGAACAATTCTAATTATTTCAATAACTCTCTTGAGATTACGATTTTTTGAATTTCGGAAGTGCCTTCATAAATCTGAGTGATTTTAGCATCGCGCATCAATCGCTCAACATGATATTCTTTGACATATCCATAACCACCATGAACCTGCACGGCTTCAATAGTTACGTCCATTGCCACTTTTGAGGCAAACAATTTGGCCATTGCACTGGCTTTGGCAAAGTCTTTCTTTTGATCCTTAAGGTAGGCTGCTTTGAGGCAAAGTAGGCGAGCTGCTTCAATTTCAGTAGCCATGTCAGCCAGCTTAAACTGAATTGCCTGGTGTTGGCTGATTGGTTTGCCGAAAGCCTTTCTTTCCTTTGAGTAAGCAAGTGCTAACTCATAAGCACCAGAGGCAATTCCCAAGGCCTGGGAGGCTATGCCGATTCTACCTCCATTAAGAGTAGACATTGCGAACTTAAAGCCAAATCCATCTTCTCCAATTCTATTTTCCTTAGGCACTTTTACATCGGTAAACATCAGGGAGTGAGTATCAGACCCTCTGATTCCAAGCTTGTCTTCTTTCTTACCAACAACAAAACCTTCCATGTCCTTTTCCACAATCAGACAGTTGATTCCCTTGTGTCCTTTTTCTCTATCGGTTTGAGCAATGACAAGATAGATAGAGGCTGAATTTCCGTTCGTAATCCAGTTTTTTGTTCCATTTAATAGATAGTAATCGCCTTTGTCTTCTGCTGTGGTTTTTTGAGAAGTGGCATCAGAACCTGCTTCTGGTTCAGAAAGACAGAAGGCACCTATTTTCTCACCCATGGCAAGAGGTTTTAGGTACTTTTGCTTTTGCTCTTCAGAACCATACTTTTCTAAACCCCAGCACACTAGGCTGTTGTTTACAGACATACAGACACTAGCAGAAGCATCTATCTTCGAGATTTCTTCCATGGCCAATACATAAGAGACTGAGTCCATTCCGCCCCCCCCGTACTTGGGGTCTACCATCATGCCCATAAAGCCGAGTTCACCCATTTTACGAACCTGCTCGGCAGGAAACTCCTGTTTGTTATCGCGCTCAATTACTCCTGGCAAAAGCTCAGTTTGAGCAAACTCTCTGGCAGCATCTCTTACTGCTAATTGTTCTTCTGTTAAATCGAAATTCATGGAAATAAAAATGCCTAACGTTTGTTAGGCAAAGTTATATAAATGTCTAAATAATTCTAATTATCTGTCTCCTAAGAATGCTAATACCCAGTAAGCTAGAGTTGCTAGTGAGCCTAAAGCTGCTACTAAGTACGTTCTTGCTGCTGCATTGAGGGCATCGGCCGCCATGTCATGCTCCTGGCTGGTGGTGATATTTCTTTCTTCTACCCATGCTAGTGCTCTCTTAGTTGCATCATATTCTACAGGAAGGGTTATAAAAGCAAAAATGGTAAATATGGTATATGCCGCAATGATTCCAAGAATTGCCCACTGCATTGGGAATAGGCTAACCCCGAGGGAACCAATAATTAGAATCCAGAACATTATATTGATAATTCTACCCCCGGCTTGCTGCACTGGAACCAGGGCAGATCTCATCTCAAGAGGTCTATAGGCTTTGGCGTGTTGAACTGCGTGTCCACACTCGTGAGCTGCAACTGCTGCTGCCATTACTGAGCGACCACCGTAAACTTCAGGGCTTAGATTCACTGTTTTATCCAACGGGTTATAATGATCGGTAAGTCTGCCTTGGACAGATACCACATTCACGTCATGAATGCCGTTATCTCTGAGCATTAATTCTGCCACTTCTTTGCCCGAAAGACCTATCTGCAAACCGACTTTAGAGTACTTTTTGAATTTACTCTTTAATGATTGCTGAGCCACCAAGCTCACAATCACAACGCCTACGATTAATACTATATAAATTATATCCATCTTATTTTTCTTTTATCTTCTCAATAATGTTTGTGGTAGAGTAGCCATCTACAAGGTTGATGGTTTTAACTTCTCCACCATGCTTTAAAACGGTATCAGCCCCTACAATAGTTTCAATTGAATAGTCACTTCCTTTAACAAGGGTATTTGGTAACAGAAATTCAATCAACTCTTTTGGTGTATCTTCTCCAAAAACTGTTACTCCATCTACAAATGATAGTGCAGCTAACATTCTTGAACGGGCAAATTCTTTATTGATTGGTCTGTCCGCACCCTTCAGTTTGCATACTGATTCATCAGAATTTAGGCCAACTACCAATCGGTCTCCCATGCTTCTGGCTTTTTCCAGATAATCTATATGTCCAAGGTGAAGTATGTCAAAGCAACCATTAGTGAATACCACTTGCTCACCTGCTTTTTGCCAGGCTTCAATTTGCGACTTCAGGTCACTTTGGGACTTGATTTTAGTTTGGGTTTCCAACCGTTTTATTCCTTTTATGCTTAAGGTTCACCAAGATTAAACTTAATGAACCAATTACCAAAACAGTAATGAACTGAGAGGTATGCATGATGGTGGCAAATATTATTCCGTCTTGCTGATTTATGCCATAAAGTACTAAAACCCCTGCAACCAAAGTGTGAAATGCACCAACTCCATTAGGAATCGGGGTGGCCATGCCAAAACTACCCATTACTAAAATAGATAGACCTGCCAAAATGCCAAGATTCTCGGTCAATGGAGAGCCGAATGTTATGACATAAAGCATAAGGAAATAGAGAAACCATATGCCTAAAGTTGATACCCAAAAGCCAAACTGATTCTTTACATTTTTTAGGCTGATCATGCCAGCCCAAAGTCCTCTTATAAAATTCTTGATCTTTCCAATGAACTGGATTTTCTTACCAATAGCACTGTAGAAAAGTAAATAGAGCCCCAATACTCCTAGGACTAACAGAATCAATAAAATCCACCAGTTTTCTAAGAGCTGAGTTTTAAGGCTGGTAAGGCCTTCATTAAAATAGCTTTCAAGTAGATTGAATTGAAGAAAGAAGGTGACGGCAGTGATGAGTAGCAATATGAACAGGTCAATAACTCTTTCTGTAACAACAGTGCCGAGAGAGTGAGATACAGGTACATGATCTGATCTGTTTAGTACTCCACAGCGTGTGACCTCACCCAATCTGGGAAAAAGAGAATTAGCCAAATAGCCAATCATGACCGCAAAGTAGCTGTTGGAAAGGCTGGCAGAGTATCCCGAACCACTGAGAAGCAGTTTCCATCTCCAAGCCCTAAGAAAATGGCTAAACACTGATAGAATCATGCTCAGCCCAATCCACCAAAAATTGAATTCAACTAAGGCCGACTTAAAGTCCTGTAGTTGAATTTGGCGAAACAGATACCAAAAAATGGCAGCTGTAATAATCAGTACCAAGGTATACTTGGTTATCTCTTTTGGACTGAATTTCAATCTGACTAATTAAGGCTATTGTTCTTGTCTGGAAAGATAACAATAGGTTGGTGATTTTTAGCCTCTTCTCGATCCATGATGGCGTAGGATACTATTATAATGACATCGCCAACCTGCACCTTTCTTGCTGCAGGGCCATTTAAGCAAACCGTACCACTATTTCTCTCGCCTTTAATGACATAGGTTTCGAAACGCTCGCCATTGTTTACGTTTACAATTTGAACCTTCTCATTTTCAATGATATCGGCTGCTTCCATAAGGGCTTCATCTAAGGTAATGCTACCTACATAATGAAGTTCGGCTTGAGTGACTTTTGCTCTGTGTATTTTTGACTTGAATATTTCTAACTGCATTTCCTTTCCCCCAAAAACGGGCGCAAAGTTAAGAAATTAAGAGTAAGTTATCTATCAACCGCACTCCTCCAATTTCAGCTGCTATGCAAAGAGCCGTTTTTTCTTTTTCTGTTACTACTTGAAGTGGTTTAAAGTCACTTGTGTTTACCACTTCAAAATACTCAAGTGATAAACGCTCTGATTTCTTAAATAGTTCTTCTATTGTTGCTTTAACAGTCAGCGTGCTCGGAGAAGATAAGAGGCTTTTTTGTGCTTCTTTCAATGATTCGTAAAGTAGGCCCGCCTCTTCTTTTTCTGTCTCTGAGAGTCTCATATTTCGAGACGACATGGCTAAACCATTCAGCTCTCTTTCTGTAGGTACCATTTGAAGTTGTAGAGGAAAATTGAGTTCATCTACTAATTTTTTTATAACAAAGAACTGCTGCAAATCCTTCTGTCCAAAAAAGGCAAGATCTGGTTGTACAATATGAAATAGTTTGGAAACCACTAGCCCCACTCCATCAAAGTGACCAGGCCTGAATTTTCCTTCCAGTTCCTTTGTAATGGCTCCTAGGTTGATGCTAACCTCAGGTTTGTTAGGGTAAACTTCTTTGGTTTCAGGGGCAAAAACCACATCGCAATTTGCAGCCTGGAGTTTTTCAAGGTCTCCTTTCAGAGTTCTGGGGTACTTTTCAAGGTCTTCAGGATTGTTAAATTGAGTTGGATTCACAAAGATGGTTGCGACAGTAATATCGGCCTGTTTTTTAGACTCATTTACCAATGAAATGTGCCCTTGGTGAAGTGCTCCCATTGTTGGTACAAGGCCAATTTTTGAGTTATTTCTAAAATCGGACAGATACGCTCTTAAATCCTGAATGGTATTGAAAACTTTCATGAAGGTTTAACCAATATTAACTGGAAAAAACAAAAGACTCCGAAGCCTTTTTCGTTCCTTTGAAGGAAAATTGACCAAAAATCCGTAATTTTGTGCTTCTTTTTAGCAAAGAGGTTTCATTAAATTTCCAATAATTATGTCAAAATTAAGGATTCTTTACGTAGCGAGTGAGATTAACCCCTTCCTCCAGACTTCAGCTGTTGCAGACTTTGTGCGCAAGTTACCACAGGCAATGCAAGAGAGAGGTATGGAGATTAGGATTTTAGTTCCTCGCTTCGGTCTCATAAATGAGAGAAAGAACAGATTGCACGAAGTTGTAAGATTGTCGGGCATTAACATTGCCGTGGGTGAAGAGGAAAAGCCGCTAGTGATTAAGGTAGCGTCTATTCCAAATGCAAAGCTTCAGGTTTATTTCATCGATAATGAGGATTACTTCCATAGAAAGTCTGTGTTCTTCGATAAGAACGACAACTTCTATAAGGATAATGATGAAAGAGCAATCTTCTTCTGCAAGGGAGTTCTGGAAACAGTAAAAAAACTGGGATGGGCACCAGATATCGTTCACTGTAACGATTGGATGACTAGTCTGATTCCATTGTATTTGAAAACTACTTATAAAAACGATCCGTTGTTCCAGGAGACTAAATCGGTATTCACTATTTACAACAATGCATTTGCTCATCAGTTCGATGAAGGTTTGTTGGATAAGGTGAAGATGATGGATATTTCTGACAGTATGTTGGAAAACCTGAAAACGGCTGATTTCGCTGGTTTTATTAAAACAGGAGCTCAATATGCTGATGCTGTAATTAGAGCAGAAGAGGAAGTGAGTGAGAGTTTAAATCAGCTATTAGAGGAGATCGAAAAGCAGAAAACAGTTAATACAATAGAAAAGGACGATAACTTTTTAGATTCGTACTATAACTTATACAATGAACTTGTTGGCTAAGATTAAAAATTGCGGGGTTCTGTTAATGGGCCTCGCAATTTTCAATTCTTGTGAGGAGAAGGGAGCATTTGGAATAGCAACAGATGATGTTGCTCCAGTTGAATTTATCACCACTGATGTGCCTTTAGAGGCATCGGTGGTTTTAGTTGATTCAATAGTTACCTCAGGAGGAACAATTGCTCTTTTTGGGCAACTTAATAATTCACCATTTGGGAACCCGGTTACTGCTACTGCCTATATGGGTATATCAGCAAACACCGGATCTCAGCCAGAAATGCATGCTGATGCAGCCTTGGATTCTGTAGAAATTAGCTTTGGTATTCGATATTTATTTGATACCGCTACTGCAAGTAGAGCCTTAGATTTGGAGCTTTACCCTATTACAGAAGAGTTTTTTGATACCACTTACATCAGCTCAAATAGTTTGATGATAGGTAATGAACTACTGGCGTCTGGCCAATTTCAGATAGATGATTTTGATTCTACCTACATTTTGGACGTGGATGTTACGTCTAATTGGGTCAATGAATTCTTTCAAGGGGTGAAGTCGGAGGATGAGAACTTTACTGATCAGGCTAATTTCAAGGCCTATTTTCCTGGAATCGCATTTAAGACTTCAACTACAAACGAGAACTTTTTTGGAATTCAGACCAATTCGAATTTTCAAATTAAGTTCTATTACAATGAGCCGAATGATGACAACACAGATGTTGTGAGTAAGAGCTTTACTATGACTTCAACTAATATGCCTCGTTTTCATAATGTGACGGCAGATAGATCTAGTTCTCAGTTTGCACCTGTTATGGATGCAAATACGGCTTATGACAATACATCTTTATTAGGCATCCAAGCAGGTGCGGGTTTAGTTACCAAGATTGATTTTTCTGCTCTCGAGGATTTTGTTGCTACTTATCCTGATGTGATAGTGAATCTAGCGGAGATGACAATCGGGCCAATTGATGACTTTCCTGAAGGAGAGGTTCCTCCGACCAGCTTGATCTTCTATTTAACGGATAATAGAAATACTCGAATTCCTGATAGATCTACTTTTAGGGCGCTTCAGGAAGATGGAGTTAATCCATTGGGTAGTAATAATCCCGTAAGATTCTTTTATAACCCAGAAACTAAATCTTATGTAGGTTCTATTTCATCTTATGTCAAGGCTTTTCAAGCAGGTGCGCTAACCAGAAGTGAGTTCTTGGTTTTTGGAACTGAAATGTCCTCATCAATGAAGGGTTTCACCTTTACAAGAGATAACGTTAACCTCAAGATTTTCTTTTCCGAAGTGAACTAAGCCTGTTATTTTTATTACTTTTCGAGAAATTAAAATGACATGTGCGGTATTGTAGGATACATAGGGAAAAGGCAGGCTTACTCTGTAATCATTAAAGGGCTTCAACGCCTTGAATATAGAGGCTATGACAGTGCTGGAGTTGCACTACTCAATGGTGACTTAAACGTATACAAAAAGCAAGGTAAAGTTTCTGCTTTAAATGATTTTGCCAAAGATCAAAAACTAGATGCCAACATAGGTATTGGCCATACAAGATGGGCTACTCATGGTATTCCCAGCGATCGAAATGCGCACCCCCATGTTTCCAATAGCGGAAGGCTGGTAATGATTCACAATGGTATTATTGAGAATTATGCAGCTATTAAAACTGACTTATCCAAAAAAGGCTATTCTTTCTCAAGTGATACTGACTCAGAAGTTTTCATCAACTTCATTGAAGATATTTTTCAAAATACCAAGGTTGATTTAGCTGAGGCGGTACGTTTAGCACTAACCAAGATTATTGGTGCTTATGCCATTGTAATTCTGGATAGAGACAATCCAGATTTGATGATTGCGGCACGCAAGGGTAGTCCGTTGGTAGTAGGCTTAGGAAAAGATGAATTCTTTTTGGCTTCTGATGCTACTCCCATCATAGAATATACCAATGAAGTAGTTTATCTAGATGATCAGGAAATTGCCATCATCGAGAATAACAACCTCACCATCAAGAATATTGAAGATGTTGAGATGAAGCCATATGTCCACAAAGTGGATATGGAACTTGAGGCAATCGAGAAAGGTGGCTATGAGCACTTTATGCTTAAAGAAATTTTCGAGCAGCCAAGATCAATAAACGATTGTCTTAGGGGTAGATTGAATGCTAAAGAAGGACATCTCCATCTTGGGGGTATTCATGATTATATCAATAAGATTAAGAATGCCGATAGAATTCTAATCATTGCTTGCGGAACCTCATGGCATGCCGGCTTGGTAGCAGAATACATTTTCGAAGAGTTCTGCAGAATTCCGGTAGAAGTAGAATATGCGTCAGAATTTAGGTACCGAAACCCTGTTGTTGGTGAAAAGGATGTAGTGATTGCTATTTCTCAATCTGGAGAGACAGCCGATACACTGGCAGCGATTGAGTTAGCAAAAAGTAAGGGAGCTACTATTCTAGGTGTTTGTAATGTTGTGGGGAGCTCAATTCCTCGTGCAACTCATGCGGGTAGTTATACCCATGC
>JABXIP010000079.1 GCA_013373005.1 Cytophagia bacterium
GATGACCTTTACTTGCCTTTCAAAATTAACAGCAGTGCTGAACAAGGGCTAGGCTGGTTGCACATAGAACCAACGGACAATGACTGGAGACCAAGATTACTCGATATTGGTTACAAAGCCTTAGATTAAATCCCCTCCTCCTAATTATCTTATGTTGAAATATGACTGACTCTTGAGTTTTCAATGCTCTCTTGTCAAATTACGCTTCTAAAAGCAGGTTATGGTAGACCAGGCTAAGTGCCATTCTTTCTAAACAAAAACACCTAAATTCGTCTAAACACATATGACAACAGGATGAAGGTGAAACCATTAAGCTCATTTTTAATAGCATTGATAGTAATTCTGACTTTTGCCTGCAACTCAGATGATACTATAGAACCTTTCATAATTACAGGAGACCAATCTACTGTAGATTACTATTCTGTATTTCCAAATAGCGAAATGACACTCATCTCAGATGAGCCCTTTGAAGACGGAAGAAAGAAAAAGTACACCAGCTTCTTTGACCTTAATGACGACAGCTTCAATGACCTCACCTTCATCTACGAGTATTTTCTGTCTAACACAGGTGAAGGTTATTACTTTTTAAGGGCTGAATTTCCCAGTTCAATACAATTGACAGGAGAGCTCACCAGGGCTTTTGACGACCATGCCATTTACCCGAAATTGTTGCCTATGGATGAGAATATAGAAGAAAACTCTTCAGTATGGACAACTTATAACGAGAAAACGCACCTCTTCTATTTTGAATTAAATAATCATAATGAGGTAAAAAGGCTTAATGTGTTTCCTGCCTCAAGGGATGATGTTTACTTACCCTTTAAAATTAGCGGTGCTGGCGAGAATGGAATTGGGTGGTTGCATCTAGAACCATCAACAGAAGCCTGGAGACCCAGACTGCTTGACATTGGCTATAAGGTATTGGACTAATTATCGGGTAATAAACCTGATGATCATAACAGTCAAAGCAATCAGAAACATGATGATGGAAATTTTGTTGATTCCATGCATCACTTTAAGGTTGAAATTGGAAGGTCTATTGGGATCTTTCTTTCTGAAAAAGTAACCGAAAACCGGACCGAAATCGAAGGCTTCTTTAGCCGTCAATTTAACCTTCTCACTCTTCTGCTCTGTTTGTTTGTCTTCTGACATCATTCAATCTTTTATGCTTCAACAGCCTCCGGCTCTATCCATTTGCCATCAGCTCTGATAATTTCAATTAATTCATCTACCGCTTGTTCTGACGGCACTCCACGCTTCACCACTTCCTGACCCTTGTAAAGCGTTATTTTACCTTTACCCGAACCCACATAGCCAAAGTCGGCATCGGCCATTTCTCCAGGACCATTCACAATACAGCCCATGATTCCGATTTTCACCCCTTTCAGATGGTCAGTTCTTTTGCGAATCATCGCTGTAGTTTCCTGTAGATCGAAAAGGGTTCGTCCACAACTCGGACAAGAGATATACTCCGTTTTGGTCATACGGGTTCTAGCCGCCTGAAGAATACCAAAGGCCGTAGTGTTTTTCAGTTTGATATCCGAAAGCAAAGCCTCATGGTCATCAATTCCATCCGAACTCAACATCACACCGTCACCGAAACCATCTACTAATAAGCCCCCGATATCTGTAGAAGCATCAATTAAGAATTGCTCTTGATCCTCTACATTATACAAGCGCTCAATGATAACCGGACACTTGATCTGACGCTTCACCAATTCAAACATAAATCGTCTCAATGCCGGCATGGCATGAGCATTGTCGGTAGTAATTAACAACACCAAATTATCAGTATCGAGAAATGGATAAATCGAATTATCTACCTCTTCAATCTTGAGCCAAAGAAAATTCAGCTCATCGCTGCAATCTTCGGCTGTAGTAAACTCATCTATATGATAAAGCGGAAAACGACTTTGCTTGTTATCCAGGTCTTTCCACACACCGTAATCAATTATTTCTCCGAGTCCATTTGGCAACATAAAAGGAGAAGGATTATCTCCGGTATAGATATAATCTACACCCTGATCGTTCATGCGCCACTTATCCGGCTCAGGCAGGTAAAAATGACCGACTGACTTCAGGTCATTAATCGCTAAGTTTTCTATCGTTGAAAGATCAGCTATTACCCGTGGCACATTTCTTTCGCCAAAATTGACTACTTCCCTTGTGTCTCTTCTGTGATAAGCGAATGGGTCTATCGGGTTTTCCTCTATTCCATCTATAGCTTTATGACCTGCTCGATTGGCATATCTGTCAACCAACTTTTGAGCTACAGGAGCTTCAAATTCCGGAGCTTCTGTCAATGAAACACGCACTGTATCTCCTAAGCCATCTTCCAGCAAAGTACCAATTCCCACAGCCGATTTAATTCTGCCATCTTCTGCTTCTCCAGCCTCAGTAACTCCAAGGTGCAGTGGATAAGGTTTCAAGCCTTCTTCATCGAGCTTTTGAACCAACAGACGATAAGCCTCCACCATCACCTGCGCATTGCTCGACTTCATGGAAAGTACTATCTGATCGTATTTCAGGTCTTCACAGATTCTTAGGAACTCTAGAGCTGATTCTACCATCCCAAGAGCCGTATCACCATAACGGCTCATAATTCTGTCGGATAGGGAACCATGGTTGGTACCAATCCGCATGGCAGTTCCATGCTTCTTGCACAATTCTACCAATGGTGTAAATCGCTCTCTTATGCGCTGAAGTTCTTCGGCATAAGTTTCATCGGTATACGCTATGTTTTCGAATTTCTTTTTGTCGGCATAATTACCGGGGTTGATACGAACCTTCTCAACTATCTGAGCCGCTAATTCCGCTGCATTCGGGGTGAAGTGAATGTCTGCTACCAAAGGAACATTGCAGCCTCTTTTTCTCAGCTCTTTCTTAATGTTTCTTAGATTCTCGGCCTCCTTGAGACTTGGTGCTGTAATTCGAACCAATTCGCAGCCTGCTTCTACCATTCGCAATGTTTGCTCCACCGAACCCATGGTATCCATAGTATCGATGGTGGTCATAGA
>JABXIP010000062.1 GCA_013373005.1 Cytophagia bacterium
CCCGCTGGGTCACTCTTTCTCCAAAAAGTATTTCACTGAAAAGTTCGAGAAAGAGAAGATTGAAGACTGTGAATATGATCTCTATCCTTTAGAGGATATTGAGGAGCTTCCAGATTTGATCAAGTCCGAAAAAGAGTTGATCGGTCTGAACGTTACCATTCCTTATAAACAACAAGTCATAAGATTTCTCGATGAAATTGATGCCAAAGCAGAACAGATTGGTGCTGTAAACACTATCAAGATTCAAGGCAAAAAACTAAAAGGCTATAATACCGACTACATTGGCTTTAAAGAGTCGTTGGTGAAGTTTATGGGCCCTAACCCCATGCCTGAAAAAGCTCTCATATTGGGAACTGGAGGGGCTTCCAAAGCCGTAAAAACTGCCCTTGACGATTTGCATATCGAATACCAATTTGTTTCCCGAAATCCTACCGAAGGTCAATTGAGTTATGATTTACTCAATACTCAATACTCAATACTCAGTACTGCGAAGCTGATCATTAATACTACTCCCCTAGGTATGGCTCCAGCCACCGAATCCCTTCCGGACCTCCCCTACCACCAACTCACAGAGCAACACTACCTCTACGACCTGGTTTATAACCCACTAAAAACCGCTTTTATGCAAAAAGGCATTGATGCTAAATGTTGGGTAAAAAACGGGCTGGAAATGCTTTACGGCCAAGCCGAAGCCGCTTGGGAGATATGGAACCAGTAAATTCTTAGAATCGTAAACTCAAAATTGACAATTGATGTTAGTTTTGATCTATGGACTTCAAAATCACTTCTGAGTTTGAGCCAACTGGCGACCAGCCTAGGGCCATTGAGCAATTGGTTACCAATGTAGAAGCCGGTGAACCTTATCAGGTATTGCTGGGTGCTACCGGTTCGGGTAAAACTTTTACTGTAGCCAATCTAATTCAGCAGACTCAACGTCCAACTCTGATTTTGAGCCATAATAAAACACTCGCTGCTCAGCTTTATGGAGAATTCAAACAGTTCTTTCCAGAAAATGCGGTGGAGTACTTTATCTCCTACTACGACTATTATCAACCGGAAGCATTTATCCCCAATAGTAACCTCTATATAGAGAAGGACCTTTCCATCAATGAGGAAATTGAAAAACTGAGACTGAGTGCCACTTCGTCTTTGTTAACTGGAAGAAGAGATGTGATTGTGATTGCCTCGGTTTCCTGCATCTATGGTATTGGTAACCCTGATGAGTTTGGCAAAAATGTAGTCCGTTTACAGGTAGGCGATGTGGTGGCCAGAAACCAGCTGCTTTTTGCCTTGGTAGACATTCTCTACAGCAGAACTGAGGCAGAATTCAAGCGAGGTACTTTCCGTGTAAAAGGAGATACGGTAGATATCTTCATTGCTTACGGAGATTTTGCCTATCGCATCTACTTCTGGGGCGATGAGATTGAAGCCATCCAGCGAATTGATCCGGCAACTGGAAAGAAAATCTCTGACGAAAAAATCATCTCCATCTTCCCTGCCAACTTGTTCGTGACGGGAAAAGATGTACTGCATACGGCCATCAAAGAAATTCAGGATGATCTGGTAGATCGACTTGAACAATACGAGCAAGACCGAAGATTCTTAGAAGCCAAAAGGCTGAAGGAGCGTACTGAGTTTGATCTGGAAATGATGCGAGAGTTGGGATATTGCTCAGGAGTGGAAAACTACTCGCGCTACTTCGATAGGCGACAAAGAGGTCAAAGACCCTTCTGCCTTCTGGATTATTTCCCTGAAGATTACCTCTTAGTCATTGATGAGAGTCACGTTACGGTTCCTCAGGTTCGAGCTATGTGGGGCGGTGACAGATCCCGAAAGGAAAATCTGGTTGAATATGGCTTCAGACTTCCTTCAGCTCTGGACAATCGACCTTTGAAATTCGATGAATTTGAGGCCTTGAGTAATCAGATTATATATGTTTCGGCCACACCCGGTGATTATGAGCTGAGTAAAACCGAAGGTGAAGTCGTGGAACAAATCATTCGTCCGACAGGGCTTCTTGATCCAATCATTGATGTCCGACCTAGTGCTAATCAGATTGATGACTTACTAGAGGAAATCGATGATCGAGTGAAGAAAGAAGAACGTGTTTTGGTGACCACCTTAACCAAACGAATGGCAGAGGAACTCACCAAATACCTGGAGAGAGCCAGTGTACGAGTGAGATATATTCACTCAGAAGTGAACCCTTTAGACAGGGTAGAAATTCTGCGAGAACTGAGACTGGGTGTTTTCGATGTGCTGGTTGGCGTGAACCTGCTTCGCGAAGGACTCGACTTACCAGAAGTTTCATTGGTGGCCATTTTAGATGCCGACAAGGAAGGCTTCCTTCGAAATCAGCGATCACTGATTCAAACCATTGGTCGTGCTGCAAGAAATGAGAATGGTAGAGTAATCATGTATGCTGACACCGTGACTCGATCTATGCAAGAGGCTATTGATGAAACTAACCGTAGACGCAGCATTCAAATAGAATATAATAAGGAGCATGGTATTGTTCCGAGAACAGTGCGCAAGTCTAAGGAGGCTATCATGAGCCAAACCAGTGTGGCAGATTCCAAGAAGAACAAAAAGAACTACTATGCTGAACCGGAAGAACATTCGGTAGCTGCAGATCCTGTAGTTGCTTATATAAGCAAGCAAGGCCTTGACAAAATGATCGAAAAGACTCAGAAGTCTATGGAAAAGGCGGCAAGAGAGCTCGACTTTATCGAGGCTGCCAGGTTGCGCGATGAACTCAATGAGCTAAAAGCCTTGGTCGAATCTAAGTCTCAAAAATAATTTCACTTCCTACATGTGACCTTTCAAAACTCATGCGTCAAATGCTTGAATTTTTGATCGAAATATGAAAAAATACCTAATTATCTCTATGGTAGCCATCACAGTGATGAGCTGTAACCAGGAGAAAAATATGCTGATTTCTGAGAATGCTGACCTTATTACTAAGCTTGATAGTGTTTCTGCCGAACTGGCTAGCACCCAAAAAGCCTCAGTGACATTGATGAATGCCATGAGTTTGATGGATTCCATCAACATAAGTAGACAAATGCTGAAAGTGACTTTGGAAAACTCTGATCAGCATGCTGATTTTCTTGCCCAAATGAGTGACTTGAAAGCCTATGTTGAGCAAACCAGCTTGCAAATCAGCAAACTTGAAAAAACGGTGAAGGAGTCTAAAACTGCACAAAATGCTTATGCTCAGACAATCAAAACTCTCAAAGCAGACCTGGAGAGTAGAAAGGCTGAAATTACCACTTTGGATGCCCAGTTGAGAACTGAAAAGGACAACAATCAAAAGTTGATCGTATTGAACAACATGCAACAGGAGACCATTTCTACACAAGATGCCGAGATTGAAGCCAAAATGCTTGAGCTCGAAATGTTGAATCAGCAGATTGCAGACTTGAGGTCTACTTTTAAAATCAGTGAAGCCGATGCTTATTTTACTCAAGGTGAGGCATATGCTTTAGCTGCCAAGAGAACCAAGCTGGCTCCTTCCAAGAAAAAGGACACTTACCAAATGGCATTAACTTCTTACCAAAAAGCCTTCGACTTAGGTAGAGAAGATGCCAAACCTAAAATAGACGCCATAAGAACCAGACTGAACTAGTCTGTAGTAAAAACAAAAAGAACGTCATTCTGAGCAGAGGATGGCCAAAGCGGGAAGCCTTTTATTGACCTTTGGGGCTTCCTTAATTGCCAAAACCTCCCTCGGGATGGCATTTTTCATTTTATGCAATTTCAAACGATTTACTGAATTTTGATTTCGATTGGCTTAATAATGAGGTCATTTTCTGTTAACTTTCATAGTTATTGGACATTCTGACTACATTTTCAACCTTTATAATCGAACTGACTAAAAATGAGTAAAAAATGGATTCCAGGGTTTGCCCTGTTAATTATCATCGCACTAGTCTCCCTATTAGATTCCGGTAGTCTCTCTGGTTTTGACGATCCGAACATCAGCGGAGCAGACACTGCATGGATGTTGGCTGCCACCGGATTGGTTTTATTAATGACCCCCGGCCTTTCTTTCTTCTATGGAGGAATGGTAAGTCGCAAGAACGTAATCTCCACCATGCTTCAAAGTTTTATCTGTATGGGTATCATCACCCTGGTTTGGGTGAGCTTTGGCTTTAGCCTTGCCTTTGGCGACTCCATTGGTGGGTTCTTCGGAGACCCAACTACTTTTGCTTTCTTCAAAGGTGTAGGAGCATCTACTCAGGCAGACTTGGCACCTACCATTCCGTTTGTACTCTTCGCCTTGTTCCAGATGAAGTTTGCTATCATTACACCGGCCCTCATTACCGGTAGTTTTGCTGAAAGAGTTAGATTTTCAAGCTTCCTACTATTTATCATTCTCTTCAGCATATTCATCTACAGCCCACTCGCTCACATGACCTGGCATCCTGATGGATTCCTCAGAAAATGGGGTGTATTAGATTTTGCAGGAGGGACCGTAGTACACATGTCTGCCGGTTTTGCTGCCATTGCTGCGGCTATCATCCTAGGAAAGAGAAAAACTCATGGATCAGTTCACAAACCATACAACATTCCATTTGTGCTGCTAGGCACAGGCCTTTTATGGTTCGGTTGGTTCGGGTTTAATGCAGGTTCTGCATTAGGTGCTAATGGCGCGGCTGCAATGGCCTTTGCCACTACAACAGTCGCATCTGCCGCTGCCATGTTGGCGTGGGTACTTTACGATGCCTTTATGGGCAGAAAAATTTCAGGATTGGGAGCTTCGATCGGTGCGGTGGTTGGCCTTGTGGCCATCACACCGGCTGCCGGTTTTGTAACTATAGGCCAAAGCGTGTTCATTGGTGTTGCGGCCGCTATTGTTTCGAATATTGTGGTTTACTACAAAAACAAAACTGGCATTGATGATACGCTTGATGTATTCCCATGCCACGGTGTTGGAGGTATTGTGGGAATGATTTTAACCGGAGTTTTTGCTCAGGAAGTTGGTTTGATTTACGGAGATGCCACTACATTCTTAAGACATATTGCTGCTGTATTTATGGTAGGTGGCTTCACCTTCGGTTTGTCTTACCTTTTCTTCAAAATCACCAATGCTATTATTCCAATGAGAGTAAGTGAAACCGCTGAAGAATACGGATTGGATATTACCCAGCATGCCGAAAGCATGTCTAAAAGCACTACTCCAGAACAAATTTCAGAAATGATAAAAGCCTCCGCGCTTAAAAAATAAATAACTAAACTACTAACTAACTTTAACCAAAAAGGGCTGACGAAATCGTCAGCCCTTTTTTTATGTCATATGCTTAATGGATTACTTCCCAGCAGCGTATCTCTTACTTACTTCTTCCCAGTTGATCACATTGAAGAATGCAGAAATATAATCAGGTCTTCTGTTCTGATAGTTTAGGTAGTAAGCGTGCTCCCAAACGTCTAGTCCCATAATTGGGTGACCACCACAACCAACATTTGGCATAAGGGTATTGTCTTGATTAGCTGAAGAACAAACTTCTACTTTTCCACCCGGGTGAACGCAAAGCCATGCCCAGCCTGAACCAAATCTCGTAGCCGCAGCTTTAGAGAAAGCCTCTTTGAATCCATCAAAAGAACCGTAAGCCTCGTTGATAGCATTGGCCAATTCTCCTGAAGGCTCACCTCCACCATTTGGCGACATGATAGACCAGAACAAAGAGTGGTTGTAGAAACCTCCTCCATTATTTCTTACAGCACCGTTATCGCTATGATCAGCCAAAAGAGCCTCAATGCTTTTACCTTCCATTTCAGTTCCGGCAATTGCATTGTTAAGGTTATTAGTATAGCCAGCGTGGTGTTTGCCGTGATGTATCTCCATTGTTCTTGCGTCTATGTGCGGTTCTAGCGCATCATAGGCATAAGGTAATTTTGGTAATTCGAATGCCATGTTATTTGATTTTTATGTTTCTACAAAAATTAGACTTTTATCTAAGCCGAGCAAAAAACTGCTTGAGGAGTTCTTCACTCTGGTTTTTTAACAAAGCATGAGCGGTTTCTGTTCGCGGATGCAGGATTTTTTTAGGATGAAGCGAAAATCCTCGTTTAGAATCTTCTGCTGCATACACTAACCGGCCCAGCTGTGCCCAATACAAAGCTCCCGCGCACATTACACAAGGTTCTAAGGTAACAAACAAAGTACACTCATTCAGGTATTTTCCGCCAATGGCATCGAATGCTGCAGTCATAGCCAGCATCTCAGCATGAGCTGTAACATCAGTTAGCTGCTCGGTCATGTTGTGGGCCTTCGCAATAATTCTGTTTTCAGCAACCACAACAGCTCCCACAGGAACTTCCCCCTTTTCAAAAGCCATTTCGGCTTGTTTCAGGGCTTGTTTCATAAAGTGCTCATCAGAATGAATGCTCAGGCTCATTGCTTTTGTTTTCAGTTCAATATTAAGCCCAAATGCTAAAACTATTACTAAATTTGCCACTCATTTTTAAGACAAGAGTATGCTGAGATCACACAATTGCGGAGAGCTTAGAGAAGAACATGTAGGACAAGAGGTGACCTTATCTGGTTGGGTTCAGAAGATTAGGGACAAAGGTGGCCTGATGTGGGTAGACCTTCGTGACCGATACGGCATCACTCAGTTAACCTTCGAAGAAGGCAGAACCAACACTGCAGCCATTGAGGTAGCTCGAAAACTGGGAAGAGAGTTTGTTGTTCAGGTGAAGGGAAAAGTAGTTGAACGCTATGCCAAGAATGACAAAATTCCGACCGGTTCAATTGAAATAGATGTCCAGGAGCTTACTATTCTTAATGCTGCCAAAACTCCTCCTTTTGTAATCGAAGACGAAACGGACGGTGGTGAAGAATTAAGAATGAAATATCGCTACCTCGATTTAAGAAGAGGTACTGTTAGAAATAAGCTGGTACTGAGAAGCCAAATGGCCATTGCGGTGAGAAACTACCTGGCTGATCAGCAATTTGTAGAAGTTGAAACTCCGGTTCTCATTAAATCTACTCCGGAAGGCGCCAGAGACTTTGTGGTGCCTTCAAGAATAAATCAGGGAGAGTTTTATGCCCTACCGCAGTCGCCACAGACCTTCAAACAGTTATTGATGGTTTCAGGCTTCGACAGGTATTTCCAGATTGTGAAGTGTTTTAGAGATGAAGATTTAAGAGCAGACCGTCAGCCTGAGTTTACCCAAATAGACTGCGAAATGTCTTTCGTAGACAGAGATGATATTCTCGACACCTTCGAAGGGATGACACGTCACCTTTTCAGCTCCATCAAAGGAGTTGAATTAGGCGAGTTCCCAAGAATGAGCTATGCCGATGCCATGAGCAAATATGGTAGCGATAAGCCAGACGTTCGTTTCGGAATGGAATTCGTTGAGTTGAATGATTTGGCTCAGAACAAAGGCTTCAATGTTTTCGATCTGGCAGAGTTGGTTGTTGGCATTTGTGCCGAAGGCTGTGCCGAATACACCAGAAAACAGCTAGACGAATTGACCGACTATGTGAAGCGTCCGCAAATTGGAGCTAAGGGTCTGGTTTATGTAAAATGCAATGCCGATGGCTCATTCAAGTCATCAGTAGATAAATTCTATTCTCAAGAAGATTTGGCAGCATGGGCTGAAAAAGCAGGTGCCAAAGCAGGAGATTTATTATTGGTGCTTTCAGGAAATACAGCTGCCACCAGAAAGCAGATGAATGAACTGCGTTTGTTCATGGGCTCTCAACTTGGTCTTAGAAACCCGAACGAATTCAAACCACTTTGGGTGGTAGATTTCCCACTTTTGGAGTGGGATGAGGAAACCAAGAGGTTCCATGCCATGCACCACCCTTTCACTTCACCGCTAAAAAGTGACATTGAAAAACTAGATACCGATCCGGGCAGCGTAAGAGCCAATGCCTATGACTTGGTAATTAATGGTGTAGAAATTGGTGGCGGATCTATCAGAATTCATGACAAGGCTACTCAGCAGTTGATGTTCAAACACCTTGGCTTTACCGATGATGAAGCCAAAGCACAGTTCGGCTTCTTAATGGATGCTTTCGAATATGGAGCACCCCCACATGGTGGTATCGCCTTTGGTTTCGACAGGCTATGCGCAATGTTTGGAGGTTCTGAAACCATCAGAGACTACATTGCCTTCCCGAAAAACACTTCTGGAAGAGATGTGATGATCGATTCTCCTTCTGTCGTTGCAGAAGAGCAATTGGTCGAGTTGGGCTTGCGTTTACGCTAAGAAGTATACAAATATCAACCGAAAGGTATAATTTGTAACTTCGGCCGAACATGTCAATAAGCTTTAAACTTACACCGAAGTTCTACATGCGCCTGAGTATGGTACTTGCCCTACTCATTTGGCTCATTGTGTCGCTTATTGACGTGCTCCAATTACTGGCCGTAAGAAGTGGGGTTGATCTAGGAATAAGCAGGGAAATACCCATTCTACTCTACGACTTCTTCTACGTTTTCATCATCATCTATTACCGATTGAGGATAAAGGAAGAAGATGGAGGAAACTTTGTAGACCTACTCTGGAGGGTGTTTGCCACAGGTTTGGTTACCACCATTATTTCTCTCGGTTTTAAACTATTCTACTCCAGCATTGGCGACTCTGCCCTGGGACAGAATGAGTTTCTGAGAATCTTCACTCATGGAGTGAATACCGCTGTAATATCCATCTTCCTTATTTCAACCTTTACTGTTTGGAAAAAGCTGATTCTTTATCAGAAATCGAGAAGACTGGTTGTTTATTGGAATGCTTTTGAAGCGCTGGTAATTGCTTCAATCTTCTTCAACATTACCGGTTTTACACTTAGAGAAAGTTTAGTTTTTCAGATTGTCTTCATCCTGATGGCCATTATGGCGATTGTACTTTCCGGCAATCTAAAGTGGGTTGCTTATCTGAATTTTAAACAGAAGTGGAAAGCCATTTTGCTGATCGTGCTGATTACTATTTATGTATTCTACTTCTTTGCGGAGCTCTATGTGCCACCATCTGAATCTGCCGCCTGGTTAAATTCCATAGACAACCTGTTCATTATTACACTGTTTACTTTCCTATTATTCTATAGTGTATTCTCCTTGTTGGTAATTCTCTTCAACCTACCTACCTCCTCTGTTTTTGAGAGAAAAATGGAGGAGGCCATCAACTTCCAAAGACTTAGCCAGTCCATTCAAACAGGGGAAACAGAAGAGCAGATATTCGATATTCTCCTCACCTCCTCTATGAACGCAGTCTATGCCGATGCCGGCTGGATTGAAGTGAGCAATGAAGAAACCAGCACGCAATTCATTAACCGAAACATAAGCCGGGAGAGTATCAATAAAATCAAGGAGCAGATTTTCAGTAGCCGAAGCCGCACGGTAATGAAAAATCCATTGAGTAACTCTAACTCAGAAACTGACAGAGTACTGGTAACACTCAAGCGATCTAATTTCAAGTCGGTTTTTGTGGTGCCGCTTACGGTTCAGAATAAAGTGAGTGGTTTCATGTACCTGCTCAATGAAGTGAGCGATGGATTTAATAAGGAGATGATCAACATCATCAACACTTTTGCCAGTCAGGCTAGCGTCTCTATAGAGAACTTCAAATTGATGGGAGAAGCCATCAGTAACGAGCGCTATAAAGAAGAGCTAGACATTGCCAAACGTGTGCAAAGAGCGCTTTTACCGGAAGTGCTCGATCATGACGAAAGCTTCAGCATACATGCTTTTACCATTGCTGCAGCCGAAGTTGGAGGCGACTATTATGACACCTTCAAACTCAGTGATCATAAGTTTGCCATTGTAATTGGAGACGTTTCGGGTAAAGGTACATCAGCAGCCTTCCACATGTCTCAAATGAAAGGAATCTTCCAGTCTTTGGCACAAATGGATCTACCAGCCGATGAATTCTTATTTAGAGCAAATAAAGCACTCAGCCAGTGTTTGGAGCGCACTTCGTTCATTACACTTACCTATTTCATCTTAGATACAAAGAGCAAGAAACTAGAATTTTCTAGAGCAGGCCATTGCCCCACCCTCTACTACGATAAAAGCAAGAAGGCCGCAGAATACTTTCAGAATAAAGGCCTTGGTTTGGGAATTCTGAGGAATGATGGTTTCAGGAAATTCATTCATGTCAATGAGTTGGAGTTTGAGAAGGATGATATTCTGGTACTCTATACCGATGGTATCTCAGAAGCCACTAATGCCAAGGGAGAAGAATTTGGCTTCGATAGAATGAAGACTCTATTAGAAAAGAATGCTCATTACGATCCGGTGATGATTCAAAAAATATTTATCAGCAAACTCTATGAGTTTTGCGGAACAAAAGATTTAAACGATGACTACACAATGGTGGTAATCAAGTTTGACTGAAATACGTAAGAAAAAAGACATGATTGACATTAAAAAAGAGCAGCAAAACAATTACCTGCAGATATCCGTAGAAGGAGAGGCAGATGCGAGCTCAGCCATTAATCTGGACAAAGCCATAAGAGAAGCATTTGACGAAGGCCACCAAACCATATTAATCGACTGTACCAATCTTAACTATATTTCTTCTGCCGGGCTTGGTGTATTCATGTCCTATATTGAAGAGATATCATCGAACTCAATCAACTTTATTTTATTCGGACTATCAGAGAAGGTTTTGAAAGTTTTTGGCATTCTGGGACTGGATCAATTATTGAATATTAAAGAAAGTAAGGAGGAAGCTCTACAAGCACTCAATGGCATATAGTTTCGACATACCGAGTAGTAAAAACAAGCTTAGGCTCATGCGTAAGTTCGTCACCGAAGTGTTGAATTCTCACGACATTCCGGAGATTGAAACCAACATGATGGTCTTAGCTGTAGACGAAATTTGCGCCAACATTATTATTCATGGCCTTCAGTCTAACCCTCTGGAGAGTGTTAGGCTAGACATTAGTTTTTCTCCTGAAGGTGTTTGGTTTGAGATTGTAGACCGAGGCGATGGCTTCGATATTATCAATTATGATGAGCCAAAAATTGAAGACCTGATTAAGAAGAAGAATAAAGGCGGCATCGGCATTATGCTTGTTAAGAAAATTATGGACAATATTGAGCTTAAGACTTCTCCCGAGGGTAACACACTCAGATTGTTCAAAAAAGTGCATTCATAACTGCTATGAAATCATTTCTATGCTTAATCGGTCTGTCGATTAGTTCACTTTTCTTTACAACACACAGCCTTCAGGCTCAATCTGTCGCAACCATTAACGGAGAAGCTATTGATCGAGCTGAGTTCCTCTATGCCTTCAATAAAAACAGAAAAGAAACTGAGCCCATTATCTTAGATTCTTTAGAAGCGTACCTCGAACAATACATCAACTTTAAGCTAAAGGTCAGAGAAGCCAGGGCTTTAGGACTAGATAGCTCTCAAGCTTTTCAGGAGGAGCTTCAAGGTTATATATCTCAGATAAGGAAGCCATATCTGGAAAACCCTCAAGCCGAGGAAGAGCTGCTCAAAGAGACCTACAGGCATATGCAAACCGATGTTAATGCATCGCATATTCTCATTAAACTACCCGCAACTGCCTTACCAGTCGATACGCTTAAGGCTTACAATTTTCTGGATAGTTTAAAACAGACAATAGGTTCCAGAGAAGAATTCGAAGAAATAGCCAAAAAGTTTTCTCAAGACGGTAGTGCCCAAACAGGTGGAAATCTTGGTTGGTTCACAGCCCTGCATATGGTGGCTCCTTTTGAGGATGGTGCATATGAAACTCCTGTTGGCAAGGTCTCCGAGATCGTCAGATCCTCTTTTGGCTACCATTTAATTTATGTAAATGATAAAAGAGAGAATAGAGGCAAGGTGCTAACCTCTCATATATTTTTCACTAAGCAGCGAGGTGAGGAAGCATTAGAACTGGCACAAATGGTTTATGATTCGCTGCAAAATGGAGGTGATTGGGAGATGCTGGCCAGAAAGTATTCGGATGATTCAGGTACCAAAACTGATGGGGGTAGACTTCCATGGGCTGGCGTGAAACAGTTACCAGATGAATTTCTGGAGATTGCTTATTCGATTGAGGAAAGGGGAGAATACACTGAGCCCAAAGAAACCCAGTACGGCTGGCACATTATAAAACTAAACGATGTACAGCCATTAGAACCTTATGAAATAAAGAAAGGTGAAATTGCCATGCTTCTCAAGCGAATGGGTAGAAACACCCTGGAAGAAGACAAGCTCATGAGCAAGTTGAAAAAAGAAAACAGCTTCAGCCAAAGCCTTGAAAATCTTGATGACATCTTGATACAGCTGAGTTTAACCTCCAAAAGTGACGCCTCCGAATCGGAGCTTGCTGCCAGAATGCTGTTTCAACATGGCGAAAACTCGGTACATGTAAAGGACTTTCTCGAAGCAATTCCCAGCTTCAAAATTCAGTATTCAAAAAGTCAGTTGGCAAACTTCTACAAGAAATTTGAAAAGGACTATATCATAGCCTATGAAGACTCCATTGCTCCAGCTAAATATCCCGAATATCGCCTGCTAATAAATGAATATGAGGAAGGCTTGTTGCTTTTTGAAATCATGGAGGAAAAAGTATGGAGAAAATCAGTACTAGACAGTGTAGGACTTCAAAGGTTCTATGAATCAAATATAAAGGACTATCATATTGGCGAAAGGCTCGACTGCCTCTGTATTAACTCTCCCTCGGCTGAAGTAAAACAGCAATTAAGTGCTATAATAATCCCACCTGATTCTTTGAACATGGCCGCTGAGTATATTGCCAAGCAATTAGATGAAACTAAATCTCCGGAGTTAAAAATTGCTAAAAGGACTCTATTGGCAAGCGATTTCTCTAATTTTGAAGCGGTTAAGAATGCGGCAGGTCAATGGTTCGAACCAAACAGCCTCGATGCTTATTGTTTAATCCAGAACACTTTGCCAGAAGGACCTCAGCCCCTGAATGAAATTAAGGGCATTGTTATGTCCGACTATCAGGAAGAACTGGATGAACAATGGGTCAAAGACCTGCGAAGTTCTGTCAAAATCAAAGTAGATAAGAAAGCACTAAAAGCCATCGCTAATAATTGAATAGACTAGTTTACATATTGGCAGTATTTGTGGTTCTACTGAACTCATGCGAATACATTGTGAGCGATTCTACTCAGAATGCCACGAACAGCGAGACACTAGTGGCTAGTGTTGGCAACTCCTACCTCTTTGAAGCGGACATTGCCAATCTCATAGAACCTGGAATGTCTGCAGAAGACAGCACATCCATCACCACTCAATACGTCAGAAACTGGATCAAGAAAGAACTCCTGGTCAAGGAAGCCACTAGTAATGTTCGAATCGATCAGTCTGAGATTGAAAGAAAGGTAGAAGACTACCGCTACACGCTTCTAGCCTATGAGTATCAAAAAATTAGAGTTCAACAATTGCTTGATACGGTAGTGACCGAGCAGGAAATACTCGATTACTATGAAAACAATCAAGCCAACTTCGCTCTTAGGCAGAACATCATTCGCGGTAGATATTTGAAGGTGAATCAGGAAGCGCCTAAAAAAGCAGACATAAGGCGTTGGATTAAATCACCTCGCCCTCAAGACTTAGATGCGCTAAAGGATTACGCTTTTCAATTTGCCAATAATTATTCATTGGAAGATTCCACGTGGTTAAGGTTCGATGACATCACCAAAAATTCACCCTTTTCCACAATAGTCAATAAGATTCAATTCCTTAAAACAACACAGTACACTGAAGAAACAGATTCTCTATATCTTTACCTGCTCAAAATTGACGACTATAAAATTTCCGAAGAGATATCTCCGTTGGAGTTTGTGAAAGGAGACATTCGGAACATAATTTTGAACAAGCGAAAAGTGGAGTTGGCCAAGAGCCTTGAAAATGAAGTTTTTCAAAACGCGAAAGAAAATGAAGATTACAAGATATATCGCTAGTGTGGCAGTTATGCTTTGTGTATTCCTTAATGCGAGTGCACAAGAAGGGGAAGTAGTAGATAAGATCATCGCTAAAGTTGATGATAAGATTATCTTGAAAAGCGAGCTTGAAACCGCCTATTTACAGTTTTTAAGTAGCCCGAATGCCCTTCAGTTTGATGGTGATGCCCGTTGCTTCCTCCTAAAAGATATGGTAGAAAGCAGTGTAATGCTGGCCATGTCAGAAATTGACTCTGTGTATATCGATGAATCTAGAGTTGATTATGAAATGCAAGGTAGAGCTCAGCAGATTCTCCAGCAGTTTGGGTCAGAAGATGCCATTCGCCAGGCCTATGGAAAATCGCTCGAACAGATTATGGAAGAGCTTCGTCCTGACATTGAAGAGCAGCTTAAAATGCAGCAGCAAGAACAAGATGTACTGGCAGGAGTAACAGTTACTCCAAACGAGGTGAGAAAACTCTATAACAGTATTCCAACAGATAGTCTCCCTCTGTATTCTACTGAATACGAAATTGGAACTATCGTTAGAAAGCCAAAAGTTGATGATGAGGTTATTGAAGGCTTAAAAAAGAAGTTGAGAGACATTAGGGAACAAATCCTGAACGGTCAGAGCTTTGAAATTATGGCTATCACGCATTCTCAGGGACCTACCGGTCCAAACGGAGGAAGCCTTGGCTTTGCCCAAAGAGGGTCAATGGATCCGGCCTATGAAGCGGCAGCGCTTTCACTGAAACCAGGTGAAATATCTATGCCATTTGAGTCTTCCTTCGGAGTACATATTACTCAACTTATAGAAAAGAGAGGAAACGAGTACAACAGCCGACACATTATCCTAATTCCTAAACCCACTCAGCAAGATGTACAGGATGCAGTTAGTTACCTAGATAGCCTTCGAGAGGAGATAATTGCCGAAAAAATAACTTTTGAGGAGGCAGCGAAACAATATTCTGACGATGAGAGTACAAAAGTGAATGGTGGTTTTATGTCTGGGCAGTTTGGATCTCTGAGGGTTCCAGCTAATGGACTAGATCCTGAAATGTACTTTGAAATCGACAAAATGAAAGAAGGTGATATTTCTAAGGCAGCGACTGTTCAAGTAAGTGCCGATGAGCAGGTTGCCCGAATCATTTTCTTTAAGAAAAAAATTGCTCCTCACAGAGCGAACCTTACTGATGATTACGAAAAACTGAAGGCGGCTACCATTCAAACGAAAAAAGCCCAAAAACGACAGGAATACCTTCAAGACAAGATGAAAGAAGTATATATTGAGGTAGCTCCGGAATACAACCGTTGCGGCATAATCAATAACTAATAAGTATGAGCAACACTTCAGATGTGGCCCTGGCCGACAAGTTTTTCGAAGATTTTAAGAAACTCAAAGCAGAAATTTCAAAAGTAATCATAGGGCAAGACGAGGTTGTAAACCTCTTACTGACCTCTGTTTTCTGTCAAGGTCACAGTCTTTTAGTAGGTGTTCCGGGTTTGGCCAAAACCCTTTTAATTCAAACCATCTCATCTGCGCTCGATTTAAGCTTCAAAAGAATTCAGTTCACTCCTGATTTGATGCCTTCAGATATTCTGGGTGCAGAAACCATAGACAAAGACAGAAACTTCAAGTTCATTCAAGGACCCATCTTTGCCAATATTATTCTGGCAGATGAGATTAACAGAACTCCTCCTAAAACTCAGGCTGCTTTGCTTGAAGCCATGCAAGAGTACTCAGTAACTATTGCCGGTCAACATTTCCCATTGGAGAGACCTTTCTTTGTATTGGCTACTCAAAACCCAATCGAACAGGAAGGAACCTACCCTTTGCCTGAAGCACAACTAGACCGTTTCCTATTCAACATTACATTGACTTACCCTTCTTTTCAGTCTGAAGTAGACATTGTTAAAAACACCACCACAGACGAATCGAAAAAGGTGAATCATATTTTAGGTGGAAAAGAAGTAATCGAATACCAACACTTAGTTAGAAAGGTGCCGGTTGCAGACAACGTGGTTGAATATGCAGTAGATTTGGTTCATAAAACTCGTTTTGAAAGCGAGAGATCACCGCAAATCACCAAAGACTATATCGAGTGGGGCGCAGGGCCACGAGCCTCGCAGAGTTTGGTGATCGCTGCCAAATGCAATGCACTGATCAATGGAAAGTACTCTCCAGATATTGAGGACGTGCAAGCCGTTGCTAAGCCAATTCTAAGACACAGAATAGTCAGAAACTTTAAGGCAGAAGCCGAAGGTCTTACTATTGACAAGCTGATCGACAGCCTTCTTTAATCGTATTTGTAAAAGCCTTTTCCGGATTTACGACCGTGATGACCTGCATCAACTTTTTGTTGCTGAATGCGAGATGGTCTGAATTTTGAGTCCTGATGAAATGCGTTGAACATAGATTCAGTGACAGAGTAATTGGTATCGACTCCAATCAAATCCATCAACCTAAACGGCCCCATTCGGAAACCACTATATTCAATAAGTCTGTCTATGCCGTTAACATCAGAAACACCCTCCTCCAGCACTTTCAGTCCTTCAACATAAAAGTGTCTGGCCACACGGTTCACAATAAAGCCAGGAGCATCCTGAGCATGAACCGGCTCCTTCCCTAGCTTCAATGCTAAGTCGTACACGGTTTGAGCAACTTGCGGGTCAGTGGAAACACCACTTATCACTTCAACCAACTTCATTATATGAGCAGGATTAAAGAAGTGCATTCCAACGAAATTCGCTGGTCTTTCCAAAACTGCGGCAATCCTCGTTATTGGAATTGAGGAGGTATTAGAAGCAAGAATGGTGTTTTCAGAGTTGATAGCTTCTAGTCTTTTGAACAGGCCTTGCTTCACATCAAGCTTTTCAACTATCGCCTCAATGATCAAGTCGGCCAAAAGCTCATCTTCAGACACCGTGACTTTTATATTGTTGAGAGCGATCTCTTTTTGTTCTTGAGAAACCTTCCCCCTTTCAATACCCTTTTCAAGGTTCTGTGAAATAGTTTGAGAGGCCCTATCGAGCATTTGCGAATTAAGGTCATAAAGAAGCACCTCTAAACCGGCCATTGCACAGACCTGAGCAATACCTTGACCCATAGTGCCAGCCCCAACTACGGCCACCTTCTTTATGTTGTTTAGCTCAATCATAGGCTATTGAACTGTTTCAAAAAGCGGACATCATTCTCAGTGAAAAGCCTCAGGTCTTTTATTCCGTACCTCAGCATGGTAATTCTCTCTATCCCCATACCAAAGGCAAATCCAGAATAAACCTTCGAATCTATCCCACAATTCTCCAAAACATTAGGGTCTACCATACCCGAGCCACCTATTTCTACCCAGCCGGTATACTTACAAATATTACATCCATCGCCATGGCAAATCTGACATGAGATATCAATTTCTGCACTAGGCTCGGTAAACGGAAAGTAGCTGGGTCTAAACCTAATCTTGGTGTCTCTGTCGAACATCTCCTTTACAAAGTGGTAAAGAGTCTGCTTCAAATCAGCAAATGAAACTCCTTTATCTACATAAAGTCCTTCCATTTGATGGAAAACACAGTGTGCTCTGGCTGAAATAGCCTCATTTCTAAAAACTCGACCAGGAGAAAGTGTTCTAATTGGTGGCTTCTCATTTTCCATTACCCTGATCTGCACACTGGAAGTATGAGTTCTTAATGCGATATCCGGATTCTTCTCAATAAAGAATGTATCCTGCATCTCCCTTGCCGGGTGATTCTCAGGAAAGTTCAATGCGGTAAAGTTGTGCCAATCATCCTCTATTTCAGGACCGCTTGACACATTAAATCCAATTCGCTCGAAAATTTGAATAAATCTATTTCTTGTAGCAGTTAATGGGTGAATAGATCCAAACTCTCCAGAAACAGGCGGAAGCGTAAGGTCAGGGTGCTTTTCGGAAGTAGCCGATTTACTACTCAAACCATCAATGAGTTCCTGAAACTTATCCTTCGCCAGA
>JABXIP010000091.1 GCA_013373005.1 Cytophagia bacterium
AGACCCTGCCAACAGAAAATGGTTCGGAACAAGAAGCAATGGACTCTGGCTTTTCTCCGAAACCGGAGAAGAACTTATCCATCACTTCACAATTGACAACAGCCCTCTGCCTTCAAACCACATTCTCTCAATCGCCATTGAGCCAAAATCCGGTGAATTGCTAATTACCACAGATAAAGGAGCCATTAGTTTTAGAAGTGATTCCACGGAAGGAACGGATAGGCACGAAAATGTAAAGGTTTATCCAAACCCTGTAGCTCCGGATTTTAACGGCCAGATTGTAATCGAAGGACTAGTAAATAATGCCCAATTAAAGGTGACTGATATTTCGGGCAAACTGGTGAAAGAAATCAGAGCCAATGGTAGCACTGCTATTTGGAACGGCCGAGATCTGAACAACTCAAGAGTGAAGTCAGGGGTATACCTGGTATTCAGCTCCAGCCAGGATGGACTGGAAACCTATGTGGCTAAAATTGTTGTGACCTAATGCTTCACCATACTCAAGGCATAGTTTTAGGTACCATCAAATACAGTGAGACCTCCATTATTGCCAGGGTATTTACCCGAAAGTTTGGTTCGCAATCTTATATCGTGAATGGGGTCCGAAGTAAGAAGTCTCGTGGGAAAATAGCCTTATATCAGCCCCTGTCTTTACTAGATATGGTGGTTTACTACAAACCTGAAAAAGATATTCAGCGCATTTCTGAAGCGCGATTTTCCATCAGCTATCAAAGCATCCCTTTCGAACCAACCAAGCGAGCCATCGGAATTTTTCTAATGGAGGTCTTCAGCAAAGTTTTGAGAAATGAATCTGAAAACGAAAGCCTTTATTCCTTTTTAGAAAAATCACTTACGTTTTTCGATCACCAATCTGAGTACATCAACAACTTCCATCTTCAACTTTTATTGAAGGCCACTACCTTTATGGGCTTTGGACCGCAAGACGGTAGAGATCTGATATATCAGCTAGAAGAGGCAGGTTTTCACTTCAGTTTGGTAACTGATGAGTTGAACCTGCTGGACAGATTAATGAATGAAGATATTGGTGAAAGCATCTCTATTTCTAACAGCTTTAGAAGAGATGTGCTCGATCATATTATTAAATTTTATCAGGCCCATACCGAAAGCCTGAAGGAAATCAAATCGCTGGAGATATTGAAAACAGTAATGTCTAGCTGATTTCATCAGTTATTACTTATTTTAGATATTAAACGACTTTTACATGAGCTCAATTCTTTATGACGAGGTGCCATCGCTCGATTTGGCACATTTCACCAAAGGAACTCCAGAGCAAAAAGCAGCATTTGTGCAGGCCCTTGGAGATGCTTACAACAACATCGGTTTTGTGGCGATTAAAAATCATGGCCTCACAGATGAAATGACCGAAAAACTCTATTCAACAATCAAGGAGTTCTTCGCATTGCCAGATGACATAAAACAGAAATATGAAGTGCCTGAATTGGCGGGTCAGCGTGGATATATCGGTAAAGGAAAAGAACATGCAAAAGGTAGAAGTACTGGAGACCTAAAAGAGTTTTATCATGTAGGTCAGAATGTTACTGACAATGACCCAATTAAAGAGCAATACCCAGACAATATTTGGCCTGATGAAATTCCAAGTATGGAAGCTATCGGGCTTGAGGTTTATAAAACCCTGGAAGCTGCAGGCATAAAAATGCTGCAAGCCATCGCGCTCTACCTTGGCTTAGATGAGCATTACTTCGATGATAAAGTGCACAACGGAAATAGCATTTTAAGACCGATTCACTACTTCCCTATCGAAAACCCTGATGAAGTACCAGCTGATGCTGTGAGAGCTGCTGAGCATGGAGATATCAACCTGATTACTCTTTTGATGGGTGCCAGTGCCGATGGACTTCAGGTATTAAGAAATGACGGAGAGTGGATTCCAATTACCGCTTTGCCGGAGCAATTGGTAGTGAATGTTGGCGATATGCTTTCGAGACACACCAACAACAAATTGAAATCTACCATACATAGAGTAGTAAATCCGCCACGTGAGAAAATGGGCACAAGCCGTTTTTCTATACCATTTTTTATGCACCCGAGATCCGAAATGGATCTGACTTGTCTTGACAACTGCATCGATGAAGAGCATCCTAAACTCTACAGCGATATTACAGCAGGTGAATTCTTAGAAGAGCGATTGAGAGAAATAGGTCTTCGAAAGAAATAGGCTTTGGGAGCGGTTAAGCGCATCCGATATTTCATCTTTTTAAAAGATGTGTTCATTTTGGCCATCAGCGCATTTGGTGGCCCTCAGGCACATTTGGCTATGCTTCTCAAAATTATGGTGAAGAAGCGCGGCTACATCTCCGAGGAAGATTTAATGGAACTCTATGCGCTTTGCCAGATTCTTCCCGGACCAACTTCAACTCAAACAATCACTGCAATAGGTTTTAGAATAGGCAAAGCGAATCTGGCTTATCTCACCCTTTTGGTTTGGATGATGCCGGCTGTTGCCATTATGACCACAGCTGCCATTCTAGTCGATAATTACCAGACTAAGAATTTCAGTCTTGAGTTCACCAAATTCATTCAGCCCATGGCGGTCGGCTTCATTAGCTTCGGAGCTTATGTGATCGCTTCAAAGATGGTGACGACCAAAACTGCCGGAGCCTTAATGGCACTTTCAGCCATCGTTACCTACTTTATTTCCAAACCTGCCGCCTTACCAATTGTATTGATTTTTGCCGGTTGCCTTACTGCCTTCAAGTACAAAAAGCAGGAAATTGAGGTGAAGGAAAAAGTAAAAATAAAGTGGGGAAACTTCACCCTCTGGGGGCTTGTGCTAATTGCTGCAGCGCTTTTAGGTGCTTTTACCCAAGACCGAATTGTACTACTCTTCGAGAACTTCTATCGTAATGGAAGTCTCATTTTTGGTGGTGGACAAGTGTTGATTCCATTCCTCAACACAGAGTTTGTCGAATTTAAAGGCTATTTGAGTTCAGAAGAGTTTCTTTCCGGCCTGGCCATGGTACAAGCAGTTCCCGGCCCTACTTTCTCAGTTTGTTCGTTTGTAGGAGCCTTATCTGTGCGTGACCTTGGTATTGGGGGGCAAATTTTGGGTGGTTTCATTGCTGCCTGTGGCATCTTCTTACCCGGTACCTTTTTGATATTCTTCGTCATCAGATTCTGGGATAGCCTGAAAAAATACCGGGTAGTGAGGGCTTCACTTGAAGGGATTCATGCTGCCAGTGCAGGCATGGTGGCTGCCGCAGCCTTCCTGCTTTTCGAACCTATCGACAATTCTGTATTGAATGTAAGTGTAGTGATTGGCACTTTCTTGTTGCTTACTTATACTAAAGTACCACCTCCATTAATTATTCTTGCCGGGCTATTGGCCGGTTTCATTATCTAAATATTGGATTGATACTTTTTCATTGCCGATTTCGACAGAGGCTCTTTGATGGAAGAGCAGTGGAATGTTTTTCTTCTCATGACCTCCAGGAAAACCGAAGGCAATTGGACAATTCAGGTGTTCGAAATAGGAGCCTATTATTTCCTTTAAAGTTCTATTAAAGTAACCATTGGAATCTTTCACATTGGTGAAGTCACCTGCTAGAACCGCCTTCAGATGTTCAAACTTTCCAACTCTCTTGAGCTTATTGAGCATTCTGTCTACAGAATAGAAGTCTTCCCCTATTTCCTCCAGAAAGAGAATTTTTTCATTGGTATCAATTTCATTTTTCGCACCAATAGACTCATAAATCAGGCTCAGATTTCCACCAGTGATTTCACCTTCAACGCTTCCTATCCTAGTCCCAGAATTCTCAGAAATGGCCATCTCAAAATTAGATGTGCCGAAAAGTAGGTCTTTCAACAAGTCATCAGATTCTCCCTCATTGCCAATGGTGTAAGCCATGGGGCCATGAACTGAAGGAACATTCAAATTCCCTGTTTGAAGCAAAAAACTAGTCAAATCACTAAAGCCTACAGTCCATTTGGGGTTCTTCTTGAAAGCTGAAAAATCAACCTGATCAAGGATTCTTGTGGTGCCATAGCCTCCGCGAGCAAAAATGATAGCCTTAATCTCCGGATTATCTATGGCCCATTGTAGGTCGGCTAATCTCTCAGAATCAGTGGCTGCCCAATACTCATTGGCACCAGTAACATACTTACCACAGGTCACTTTTAGGCCCCAGCTTTCAATAATCTTCAAAGCAGGTTCAATACTCTTTTCAAGCCTTTTTGCTGTGGCCACAACCGCCACCTGATCACCTACACTGAGAGGAACTAACATAACATGAAAATAAAAAAACCTCTTCGGTTGAAGAGGTTTCTATTAAAATATGTTTAAATCTTCTATTAGTTACCAGTACCCGTGGTAGGAGCTTCTTCGCCTTGCTCTGGCTTTGGCATTGGAACACCCAGCTTTTTGAAAACCAACTCTGTAATATTAAGAGTGGTATCAGAGGCAATTACAATACCAGCAGAAGAGGCAGCAACTCTTGAGTTAAGAATCATGGCATAGCCATTCTCTTTTCTCACTGCTTCAATAGCATCTTGTACTTTGGTATAAACAGGATTATACTTCTCAGCCTGCTTCATTCCAAAAGCTTGGTCTGCTTGAGCAGAAAACTTCTCAAGCTGATCACTAAGAGTACGAATCTCGTTTTCTTTCTCTTTCAAAACCACCTGATTAGCGTTAGGCTGTTGAGCCATTTGCTGCAATGCAGCATACTTGGTTTGAATATCTTTTTGCTTTGCTTGTACCTGAGCCTCAAGTTGTGACATGTAGGTATCTAACTCTGAATTAATTGCCTCCATTTCAGGCATGCTCAATACAATGTACTCAAGATAAGTGTACCCAATCTTAAACTCCTGAGCTTTGGCCGCTACAGTCATCAGCACTAAAGCCGCCACTACTAAAAATTTACGCTTCATCTTTACTTATTTAATGTTTTAGTTTCCTTTTTGTTGGGCTTTTAGTTCTTCCAGAATAAACTCGGTATAGTCATGATCTGGATTACTGTAAATTATTCCCACATCAGCTGCCTTATCAAAGATATAGTCCAGACTGAATTTCTTTCCAACTACCTCTACTGCCAAATTCACCTTGGTTCTCAGTGGAGTTAGCAATTCTTCTACCTTTTTATAGTAGAGCCCGTCAAAACCAAAAAGCTCCGTATTCTTATTAATAGCTTCCTGATTTTTGGCCTCTATGGCCTTCTTTCTGTCTTCAATCATTGCTGGAGTGAGCAAAACCTCATTTGCTCTAAGCTCAGCTCTCATTTTCTCCAACTCATCATACAAACTCCGTACCTCTTTGTCGTATGTCTTGGCAAGAGCCTCCAGTTCCTTCTGCTTTTCAGCATATTCTGGAAGTTGATTCAGAACGTATTCTGAGTCGAAATGCCCCAATTTTTGCCCATAGCCAGTACCTTGAGCAAGCGCAAAATTAGAGATTATCGTCAATAATGCCACTGAGGTTAATAATTTGTGCATAGCCTACCTAATTTGTTGTCCAATAGTGAAATGCACCTGAGATCCCGATACCACTGCTGGGCTTAAAGAATCATCAGAATCAAATCCATAAGCCCAATCTATACCTAGCAATCCAAAGGCAGGAAGGAAAACTCTGGCTCCAACTCCGGCAGAGCGGAAAAGATTTCTTGGAGAATACTCGGCAAAATCTGTCCAGGTATTACCAGCCTCACCAAAGGCAAGGACATAGATTGTAGACGTGGCGGCCTTAGAAATTGGGTATCTTAGTTCTGCTGTGAACTTGTTATAAACTGTACCTCCTCTAAAACCGGTTACCGGATCTACAGGATCAATCACGTTATCATCATAACCTCTTAACGCAATAATGTCCTGTCCAATTATAAAGTTGTTAGCACCATTCAACCCATTACCCCCAAGTAGGAATCTCTCAAATGGTCCTGAATCTGTTTTGTTTGAGTAAGTTCCAATGAATCCTAGGTGAGCTCTGGCATTGAAAACAAATTTTGGTCCCAATGGAATGAACATTGAGTAATCCAGCATCCACTTGTGGTATTCAACTTTTTTGTATCTCTCACTTTCAGACATATCTGGAGAATATCTGTCAGACTCCAAAAGTGACCATGGTGGTGTAGCATTAACAGATAGCGTGAACTGTGATCCATAAGATGGATATGTCTGCTGATCTATATTACTTCTTGAAATGGTAGTGTTGAAAGTTAAACTGTGAGATCTACCACTTGAGAAACCAAGCGTATTACCAAAGTTAGAAACCTCGTATAACTGATATCTTAAGCTATTCTGAACCTGGAAGTAATCATCTGGCCAGGTAAGTCTTCTACCCAAACCAATAGAGAATCCAGTAGCTTTTAGGAAGCCTAAAGTCTCATTCTCATTATAATAGTCAAGGCTTCGGTTTACTGTTCTGTTACCACTGATGGTGAAGTTATTAGGCTTTCTTCCTCCTAACCAAGGCTCTGAGAAAACCACGCTATAGTTTCTAAACCTTCTACCGTTTGATTGAACCTGTATGGACAGCTTTTGCCCATCTCCACTTGGATACGGTCTCCACTTGTCCCAGTTACCAATATTTCTAACAGAGAAGTTGTTCAGCGATAAACCAACGGTACCAACGAATCCAAATGGTCCACCAAAACCTCCTGAGAGCTGAATTTGGTCAGAAGATTTCTCCACCAAAGTGAAGATAATGTCTACCGTACCGTCTTGAATATTAGGAACTGGTTGTGGGTTGATTTGCTCAGGGTCGAAGTAACCTAGCTGACCCAACTCTCTGATCGTTCTGATCAAATCTCTTCTGCTGTACTTCTGCCCCGGAAGGGTTCTGATTTCGCGAAGCACCACATGATCTGAAGTTCTATCGTTTCCTTTAAGAATAATGCGCTTAATAGTAGCCTGCTCTCCTTCGAACATTCTCATCTCAAGGTCTATAGAGTCGTTCTCTGCACGAACCTCAACTACATCGAGATTAAAGAACAGATAACCATCATCCTGATAGAGCGACATGATATCATCTCCTCCTTCATTATCAAATTGTGTTCTCTGATCAATTTTTTCCTTGTTATAAACGTCACCTTTATTGATTCCGAGTTTTTCGGTTAGGAACTCATCTGTGTATTTGAAATTACCAACCCAATCAATATTTCTTATGTAGTACTTGCTCCCCTCATCAACTTTAATTTTTAGGTTGATAAAGTCTTCATTGAGCTTACTAATGCTGTCGCCAACAACTTCTGCGTCTCTGTAACCCTTCGAGTTGTAGAAATTGACGATTGAATTCTTATCCTCTTTATACTTAGCCTCAATAAACTTAGACCCTTTGAGGAAATTAAGCTTTACGTTGTCGTTTAGGAATTGCTTGAAGTCGCGGTTAGAAACTTCATAGGTAGAGTCGAAATAAGCACCAATGGTATTTGGTCGTGTATTGAATACTTGCTCAAAAAGACGATTTACAAGCCAGAAACGAGGTTTCTCCTTCGTATTTCTCATTGCCTTCTTCAGCCTTCCGTCATCGGCAGCCTCATTACCTTCAAATTCTATCTTATTGATCTTGACCTTGCTTCTTCTGTCCACCACAAAATTGAGGCTTACACCATC
>JABXIP010000380.1 GCA_013373005.1 Cytophagia bacterium
GTAGTGATGGTGAGGATTTTCAGACCCGGTCTGTATTGGTTGAGGTACCACAAAATACCTTCGTGATAACCCGAGTGGTAAGAGCCGTTGTAGTGAATGAATAGTTTACCGGGCTCATAATTGGTGGCCATAAAATGGCCCATTGTGGCATCTTTTGAGGCTTGCGCCATCACCATTTTGGGAGTGCCATGACCGGCCATCATTTCAAGAATATTGGCATATCGAGGTAAGTTACCATCGTAAGGGAAAGGTAGAGGAGCAATCCAGCTCTTCTCTTCGGTACTTAGTTTTTCCAATGCTTCAAAACCCTCTTTGTTCACCATGCTGGCATACCTGCGGGGAATGTTGGTAGCGATAAACTTCAGATTATGATCTTTGGCATAATCTATCAGGGGCTTGTAGTCAGTAGGGTAATTATTCCAAAGCCTTGCTAACGTATCGAGCGCTTTTTGATTGATCTTACCGGCCAGATAGTCATCTAATTCGTCTTGATTATCAGCTTCCATCATTTCGGCACCAAGAATCAAATCTCTGCTTTGACCCAGCTCTGAAGTAACTTCAAACTGTAGCCAGTGAGCAATTGGGTTATTGTGTAATTCGCCAAAGAAGACAGCATCTTGCTTGGCCAATTCTTTCATCATTTTCTTATAGCTAACCTTTTTCCCTTTAGAGTTATAAATGGTATAAGGTCCGTTGTTCTGGGCCAAGGCAAGGCTAGCAAAAAATATTAGGCTAAGGCTGAATAAAAGTCTCTTCATGATTCTAGTTAGATACCCTGAAATATAGTTGATCTACTCCGGTGTTTTTAGAGATTCTGTGATAAGCAGTAATAATTACCTCATGATTACCGGTTTTTTCAAGTGGTAACTGTATGGTGAAAGTATTCTCGGAAGGATTGACCATGGGGATGCGTTTCCAAAATTCACCATCAACATATACCGATGCTTCTACTTCCATATCGCTGGAATCCCAGAGACCGCCATCTGAAATAGTGCAGCCACACATCATCACTATATTCGCTTTCAATTCAACAGATTTATCTTTTTCAATGGAAAAGCCCTGATGTGTTTGAGGATATAGACCATCTACTACGAACCCTGGAATTTCTAGAATCAGCCCTTCACCATCAATGTTTTTACCCGGAATGAGCCAAAGCTGGGTTTGTGCAGCCACTCTTGCTTCTTTATGATTGACAGGTGCTAAGGCTTCCACTGTGACAAATAGCGGTTTTTGCAAACTGATGTGCGCCTCAAAAGCGGCCGCTCCGTAGGCAATTGGAGTGTACCTTTCTTTTACTGATCTCATAATGGCATCCGTATTTCCGGTTCCACCTTCAGTTAGGCCTTTGGCCAAAATCTCATCGGTTTGAGCATCGCGGATAACAATCATGGAACCACCCATGCTGGAGCCTATAAATTTGGCGTCTTTGGCTCTGGTTCGAACGATGATTTTGGTGTCTTGAGCCTCTTGGCTATAAGCTGAGAAGCAGCCTATCAGTAGGAGAGTGATCAGTAGATTTCGCATGCTTGAAGTTAATGTACTACGGCTAACCCAACAAAAGCCGCAATCACTTTTCTTGAGTTAAAATGTGGGTATGTATTGTATGTGTAGGATTACTAAGATATTTTAGCTTCCTTATCATTAATATTATGGACATTCAATACCCACGCACAATCCTAAGAATCAAAGCAGCTTTGATTGATGTTGTCTTGATTTTGATCCTTTTAATGGCTCTTTCTTATGTCTTCGACAATATTGAAGAAGTAGCTAACTGGATAAAAATCCTAATCTATGTACTGGTGTTTTATTTCTATGAACCTTTTTGGGTAGGGTTTTATGGCGGGACTCTCGGTCATAAAATCATGGGTATTGAGGTAAGAATGATGAATGATAGGAATAAACGCATCGGGTTTCCTATTTCAATGCTTAGGTTTATGATCAAAGCTGCCTTGGGTTGGATATCTTTTCTAATTTCCTACAGCCGAGAAGATAGCAGATGCATACATGATCTCGCATGTGGTACAGCCGTGTTTTATAAGCGTGATTTAGAACCTGAGAATAAAGCAGTTGGGGCTTTAGTCAATAGTTAACCGCAGGTTGAACGAATTATTATTCATAACTCATCATTCAATATTCGAGCACAGCGGGATCACCTCACCTTCGCGGTCTTGATCAACCTCGCAAAAATTCCCGGGAAGAAACGCTTTACATAAACCGCATAGGCTTCTTTACCGATATAGACTTCTCGCTTTTCCTTTTGAATTGCTTTGAGGATCTTTCGCGCGCAAACATCTGGTGAAATTCCTTTTTTATGTGTTTCATCTACGGTGCCATTTGGAGAACCGTCACCCTTAAGTGCTACTTGCGAAAGTTTGGTGCCTATAAATCCTAAAGCCAGCAAAGTGAACTTCACTCCTTTGTCTTCCAACTCAGCGCGCATGCTATCGAAGAATCCATGCAGTGCGTGCTTACTAGCGGCATAACTAGAGCGCCATGGGGTGCCGAATTTACCGGTCACGCTGGTAACTGTGGCTACCATGCCATTGCCTCTTTCCAACATAAGAGCAACAACAGCCTTGGTTAAAGTAATGGTGCCCAAGAAATTGATGTCCATGATTTTTCTATCAATCTCCAGTTGACTGTCCATAGCCATCGAGCGTTGAGATACACCACCATTGTTAATGAGGATATCTATTTGACCGAAGAGTTTGAGCGCATGATCAGCCTTTGCCTTTAGCTCTTCACACTTTTCCAGATCCAGAGGGAGGATTTCGATTTTGGCTTTTCTTTCATTTTCTGATTTGACTCTTTCAAGTTCCGATGCTCTTCTGGCCGAAATGATGAGGTTAACTTCTTCTTGAGCTAGTAACTTAACTAGGGCTTCTCCTATGCCTGAAGATGCTCCTGTAATCCAAATGGTTTTGTTTTTTAGTTTCATACCCCCTCGGTCTTCGACCACTCCCCCTAATAGGGGGAGAGTTGGTGCTAGTTTATGCGTTTGCTGTAAGTTACAAAGTCAAAAGCATATTGGTGCTTTTCGTCTGAAGGGTGGTGGACTCGAGTTTCTTCTTTCCAGTTATTTTGGTCGAATTCGGGGAAGAAAGTGTCTGCTCCTTCTATTACAGCATCTACTTCGGTGATGTGCATTTTGTCAACCAAGCCCTTGTCTAACGAGTCTTTGTAAATGACTCCTCCTCCAATGATGAATACTTCTTCCACCTTTAGTTGCTCTTTGGCTAAATCGAAAGCAGCTTCGAGGCTATTCACAGCATAATGTCCTTCAGGAGCTTTGTAGTTTTCCTGTCTGGTGACGATAATAAAAGTTCGCTTTGGCAAGAGGCCAGGGAGTGAATCGAAGGTTTTCCTTCCTAGAATGACGGCATGATCCAGCGTTACCTGCTTGAAAAAGCGGAAATCATCGGGCAATCTCCATAGCAGGTCATTGTCTTTACCAATGGCGTTGTTTTTCGACTTAGCTACTACTATCGTCCGGATCATATGCTATTTCCTCTTAGAAAATCTTCAATATTCATACGCTTTTTGCCTTGCATTTGTAGCTCCTTAATGGAAAGGGCTTTGCCACCTGTCTGGATATGAAGGTAGGTTTTATTATCGGTTGAATAGTCTCCCGGTTTTTCTCCCGCAATTGTGAAATCAAGCTTTTCAGTGTCATAAACCTTGAAATGAGTGCCATTGATCATTGTCCAGGCAGCCGGATACGGGGAAAGACCTCTGATGAAATTATATACCTCTTCTGATGACTTGCTCCAGTCTATCTCGCAGGTTTCTTTAAAGATTTTAGGTGCATGCTTAATCTCACCAGATTCATCCTGAGCCAGCTGAGGATAATCTCCGGTTTGAATGGCCTGAACTGTTTTGAGCACTAGTTTTGAGCCTCTTTCCATCAAGCGACTGTATAAGTCACCTACATTATCGTCTTCTTCAATGGATTCTTTTTCCTGAAAAATAATATTGCCAGTGTCGATTTCATGCTTCAGGAAGAAAGTGGTGACCCCCGTTTCTTTTTCTCCGTTAATAATCGCCCAATTGATAGGCGCTGCTCCTCTATATTGAGGTAGAAGTGAAGCATGTAGGTTGAAAGTTCCGATTTCGGGCATGTCCCAAACCATTTCCGGCAACATGCGGAAGGCCACAACAATTTGCAGATTGGCGTTATAGCTTCTCAGCTCTTCGATAAAATCTGGAGACTTCAGGTTGGTAGGTTGAAGCACCGGAATATTCTGAGAAACTGCGTAGTCCTTCACCGGGGGAGTGGCCAGCTTTTGTCCGCGACCCTTTGGTTTATCAGGCGCTGTGATTACAGCCACCACATTGAAGCCATTTTCAACCAGTATTTGTAAGCTTGGTACCGCAAATTCAGGGGTACCCATATATATAATTCGGAGGTCAGTCATTCAGTGATTTTCTGA
>JABXIP010000085.1 GCA_013373005.1 Cytophagia bacterium
CACTTTGGCTACATACTGCCTTTCGATAGCAGAACCGCCTTAGTGGAATATACGCTCTTCAATAAACAACTGCTCAAGGAAGACGAATATGAGCGGAAACTCAAAGCCTACATCAAGCAACTCGGTATTCAGGAATATGAGGTTTTGGAAGAAGAATACGGAATTATTCCAATGACCGATTTTAAATTCGTCTCAAGACAGAGCGACCATGTTTTCAGCATTGGGATCAAAGGAGGATTCGCTAAAGCATCAACTGGCTATACCTTTTTAAGAGGTCAGAAGATCTTGCAAAAAATGGTTCAGAATATAATCACAGGTAAAGCTCCGGATATTGACCTTCCTTTTCATAAGCTCAGGTTCAAGACCTATGATGCTACTCTCTTAAGCGTTCTCGACTCAGGAAAATTTACCGGAGAAGATATCTTCGGAGAATTATTTCGTAAGAATGGTATTCATTCCATGTTCAAATTTCTGGATGAAGAAACAAACCTTGCAGAAGAAATGAAGATCATGTCCACTACCCCTCTCCTACATTTCGGCAAAGCCTTTATTCAACAGTTGGGTAAATAAAAGGACAGTCCTTAATAATATTGGTCGAATTGATTTGAGTAGTTATTTCAACCGCAAAGGGCGCTAAGAACGCAAAGGATGGTTTAGGTTTCATGATCGATCACCACTGACCTAACCCGAAAACTTCCAAACTTCATCCCTATCTTAGCCTCATGCTCTCCAACCTTAGCCTAATTGATATTATTATAGTGGCTGCTGCTGCATTTACCCTCGGCTTATCTAAATCAGGGATCAAAGGAATCAGTATCATCATTGTAGCGCTGATGGTTTTGGTCTTTGAAGCCAAGGCCTCTACCGGTATACTTCTCCCCATGCTGATTGTCGGAGACATTTTCGCAGTGATCTACTACAACCGACATGCCCAATGGAAATACCTCATACGCCTAATGCCCTTTATGATGGCCGGAGTAGTTATTGGTACGCTACTTGGCGATCTAATGCCGGAATATGCCTTTAGAAAAAGTATGGCTGCTGTCATCTTCATCTCTGTGATTATGATGGTTTGGTGGGACCGGAGAAAGTCTAAAAACGTACCTCAGCATATCTCCTTTGCGGGAATAATGGGTTTAACTGCCGGCTTCACCACTATGGTGGGCAACTTGGCAGGTTCCTTTGCAAACATCTTCTTTCTGGCCATGAGACTGCCCAAAGATGCCTTTATTGGCACCACAGCCTGGCTTTTCCTGATGATCAACCTTTTCAAGGTACCTTTCCATATTTTCAGTTGGGGCACCATCAACTGGCAGACCATTCAGGTAAGTATGGTCTTTGTGCCTGCTATTTTCCTGGGGCTATTCTTTGGTGTGAGAATCTTAAAAAGGGTTAATGATGAACTTTTTCGAAAGTTCATTTTGTTAATGACGGGTGTGGGTGCAATCCTGATATTCTTTACCTAATTTCACCCCGAATTTTCACCTAAAGCATCCAACAATACGGTTAAACACGTAATTGGAATGTTATGATTAAAACGAAGTTATGGAGCAGAAGAATTGGATAGAAAGAGAACTTCAACCTTATATTGAACAATTAAAAAACCACCCACTTTACGATAAGCTTAGCACCATTGAAGACATTCGTGTTTTCATGGAGCATCATGTATATGCCGTTTGGGACTTCATGTCTTTACTAAAAGCGCTTCAGGTGGAGCTTACCGGAACAACTATTCCCTGGACTCCACAATACAACCCCTCACTTACGCGCTTTATAAATGAGATAGTATTGGCAGAAGAAAGCGATATTGACGAAGCTGGTAATTACATGAGCCATTTCGAAATGTACCTCGATGCCATGGATCAGGCTGGAGCTAATACGCTCAAAATCTCTCAATTCATTGAGTTTGTTCGCTACGGCAACAACCTGGCTGAGATCGATGATAAAATCAAGCTGAACGATGCAGTGATGCGTTTCCTGAGATTCACTTTCGATGTGATTGAAAGCGGAAAACCACACTACATCGCCTCTGCCTTTACTTTTGGTAGAGAAGACCTGATTCCTGACATGTTCTTCCAGATTGTAAAAGCCGCTGAGGAAAAAGAAGGCACAGATGCTTACAGCAAACTGACATACTACCTGAACCGACATATTGAACTTGACGGTGATGACCACGGCCCATTAGCACTCAAAATGATCGCTGAACTTTGCGGTGATGATGAGCAGAAATGGAATGAAGTAATTGAAATTGCCAAAGATGCCCTACGTGTCCGTATCGCCTTATGGGATGCGATAGCTGATGAAATCAGCAAGAATCAGGAGACATTTGCTGAGGTGGTTTGAGTTAGGAAATTAGGAAACCAGTGATTGGGGATTGGTTGAATTCGTTATCGATTAATCGTGAATCTTGGAACCCTTGATAAGACTCTGTATGCCATCAAATTAGGAGTCGAGTAAGAAAAGCGGTTGAAACCGTATCGACAACCGTAATTCAGAGGGAGGCACGACCGAAGAATCCGCTTGTTGAGTGCATCGAAGATGTAGATTCTTC
>JABXIP010000236.1 GCA_013373005.1 Cytophagia bacterium
ATCTTTGGGTTGGCATTGGGTTTAGCCGTCAGCATTATTATTCTGCTCTATGTGCAGAGTGATTTAACCTTCGATAAACACCATGAAAAATGGGATCAGGTTTATCGGGTAGAATCGAAGTTCTACATTCCACCAAAGAATGATGAGTTCGCTCTGACTTCCGTTGCATTACCTGAGACCATGCAAATGGAGTTCCCTGAAATTCAGGCCTTCACCAGAGTTCAGAATGCGGGCCAAATACTGTTTAGAATTAATGATAATAACTTCTATGTGGACGACATGTATTTTGCCGACTCAACCATGTTCAAACTCTTTACTCACGAGTTTATTCAGGGAGATCCGGAAACGGCCTTAGTTGAACCAAGAAGTCTAGTTCTAACAGAGAGTACAGCAAAGAGATTATTTGGCAACCAAAACCCACTTAACGAGCTGGTAGAAACGGATCAGAATACATTTACTGTTAAAGGGGTGATTAAAGACCTTCCAGACAATGTTCACCTTACATTCAACGGTCTAATATCATACACAACCATCACGTCTGGTCAGGGGCCACTTAACGCACAACAAAGAATGAGTCAGTTATGGAATATTGGCACCTATTCCTATGTATTGCTGCCGAAGAATTACGATGTCAACAATATCTATGATCGCTTCCACGAAGTATTTGATCAATACATGGCGCCAATTAGCCAATTGGCACCTTCTCTTCGTGAAGCTACTTTTGAGCCACGTCTAATTCCGCTCAATGAAGTTCACTTTAATTCAAAGGTGCAATATGATTTAGCTACAGGAAATAAAGCCTATACACAAGCTTTCATTGCTATAGGAATCTTCGTATTGGTTTTGGCCAGCATTAACTACATGAACCTTGCTACCGCAAGAGCCACCAAACGTTCTAAAGAAGTAGGAATTAAAAAGGTTTTGGGTTCAACCAAAGGTAAGTTGGTATCTCAATTCTTGAGTGAATCAATACTCATTACCTTCTGTTCGCTGATTCTAGCAGTTGGTTTTGTTTATCTATTGATCTACGGTATCAATATCAACGATATGCTGGGTAAGCAGCTTTCTTTGAATTGGTTAGATAATCCTTTGCTGCTATTTGGTTCCCTTGGAATTATGATTGTATTAGGTGTTCTTTCAGGCCTATACCCTGCGTTTTACCTTTCGGCTATTTCTGTAATTCGAGCCATGAAAGGATCAGTTAAAACAGGCCCTGGAAGCACATTTATGAGAAAAGGCCTTGTGGCTTTCCAATTCTTCGTATCCATTGGGGTAGTAATTGCAACCCTTTTAATGAGTAGCCAGATTAGCTTCATGAGGAACAAAGACCTTGGGTTTAACAAAGACAATGTAATTATTATTCCTACTCGCGACACTTTGGTGAGCCGTAGACTTGAGGTAATTCAGAATGAATTGAGAGAGAATCCGAATATTATTGATGTTACTACTTCTACCGGACTTAGTGCAAGCAACGCCAGCTCAGTAGGTAATAGATTAATTGGTGGTGGCCGTCAGGTAATGATGGTTGAGGAAAGCGACTCAATAATGAAAACCGACACCTACAATATAATGTTCATTGGTGAAAACTTTGTGAATGCCATGGAAATGGAATTAATAGCTGGTCGCGACTACGATGAGTCCATCCCAACGGATCCTACGCAAGGTGTATTGGTTAATGAATCTATGGTTAGCTATTTGGGCTGGCCTGACAATGAAAGTGCTATTGGCAAAAGAGTGATGAACGCGGGTCAGCAAGCTAACCCGAGCCGAGTAATTGGTGTAGTGAAAGACTTCAACGCTTTCTCATTACATGTGAAGGTAGAACCAACATTGATTATGAGATATGAAAGATTTGGTGCTCCAATCACTCAAATCAACCCATCGGTTGTGGTTCATGCCAAAACAGGAGCCCTTCAAGAAACTTTGAGCTATTTGGAAGAAAAGTATGCTGAATTGGATCCAAGTCATCCATTTGAATATGGACTACTGGATTCTCAGGCAGATAATCTATACCGATCTGACAAGAGACAGAGCCAGCTCACGGCTTCATTATCCTATATCTGTATTCTTATAAGCTGTTTGGGGCTTCTAGGACTCTCAAGCTATACTACAGCCACGAGAATCAAGGAAATAGGTGTGAGGAAGGTATTAGGAGCAACAGTACCACAGCTTGTATATCTGATCTTTAAAGACATCATGATTCTAGTCATTGTTGGCTTTGTAATTGCCGCACCAGCAGCCTACCTGCTCATCGAAAACTGGCTACAGGTATTCCAATATACCATGGACCTATCTACCATGATTATTAGTGCAGCGGCTATTGCAGGCATTCTGGCGCTTCTAATTGCGTTTCTGACGGTGAGCTTCCACTCGCTTAAAGCAGCGCAGCAGAACCCGGTAAAAGCCTTGAGATATGAGTAGGTGTAGATGCTAGATATCAGATATCAGATTTTAGACACTAGATATTAGAAACAAGAAAGGCTTCCGAATTGGAAGCCTTCTATATTTTCTATTGCTCTAAAACCGATGATAGCTAACAAAAAAGGCACCCAAATGGATGCCTTTTGATGCGGAGAGAGGGGGATTCGAACCCCCGGTACCAGTTTCCCAGTACGACAGTTTAGCAAACTGCTGGTTTCAGCCACTCACCCACCTCTCCAGATGTTTGATTTGCTAAAGTGATGGCAAATATAAACTATCAAACGACAAATTTATGTTCTGCCTACACAAAAAAACCAACCGCTATTTGGTTGGCTTTTGTCGGGGTGGCAGGATTCGAACCTGCGACCTCCTGCTCCCAAAGCAGGCGCGATGACCGGGCTACGCTACACCCCGTTTCCCTTATGGGAGTGCAAATATAGAGGGAAAATTCTTTTTGCAATAGCCGGAATGCTAAATTTTCAGCTTTTTAAACATAAAAAAACCACGGCTAGCGTGGTTCATTTATTAAGTCTTTGAAAATCAATCTTCTCCATCAGTTGTACGAGCAGTCACCGTACCTCGAATAGTTAAAATTATTGGTTTCTTATCGGCTGCATTTGTTGTTAGCGTAACCGTTTTATTCTGGTTTCCCATTTTGCCTGCACTATTGAACCTAACCTGTACCTCTCCTTTTGCACCTGGTGCTATCTCTTCTTTAGAATATTTCGGCACGGTACATCCGCAAGACCCTCTTGCTGCCAATATCCTTAGAGGTTCAGTCCCCACGTTCTCGAAAACGAAAGTATGAAGCACAGTATCTCCCTGAGCAATGGTACCGAAGTTGAAAAGTTTCTCTTTGAACTCCATCATTGGCCCGGTCTTTACCGATTCTTCCTGAGCCTTAGCCACCTGAACCGCACAAAAAACCAGCATCATGATCATTAACTTTTTCATAGTCTTATGTTTACTCATTAAAATTAAGCCATCTATCGAAGAATCAAAAGCTTAGGCTTCTTGAATGGCGGTATTGATGAAATCTAATAACGGTACTACGGCCTTGTAAGATTCAATAACCAAATCTGAAAATGAGTCGGAATAAAAGTCCTTTCTGCTTATTGGCCGAAAAGCAGCCAGACTCTTCATCCTGAGTAGGTGAATATGAGGATGGCCCGAGGAATAACCCTTTGGACTCCCTTTTAGCATATCTTCTTCATAGAGAATTAAGCTATCAGCAAACTCTGAAGCATTCAGAATCTGGTCTAGCCTATTTCCTTCATAATCTATTTCCTGCCTGAGCAACTTCAGCTTATCGGCTGAAGGATGCCAAAGCCCTCCTGCAATTAGCTGTTCATTCACGCCTAAGTGGACATAAAAGTCAGCTAAGCCTTTTCCATACCCAAAACCCAAACCCATATGATCTTTATAAGTTGGTCTATCCGGGTGAAACATCAGGTTATTGTTTATTCTACTGATTGACTTTCTGGCACTGGGCTGGATAATTCTTGGATCCATTTCCTTTAGCTCTTCCAGAATCGGATCGAAGGTTTCAATCAATATACCTTTCACTTCCTCGTATTTGGAGCGATTCCGATCCATCCATTCCTTTGAGTTATTTTTACTTAAATCCTCCAGAAACTCAAATACCTTCTTTCTTGACATAGTTTATCAAACTCAACAAAAACGAATTGGTTTAATCGATTAGAGAGAGGCCATTCAGATCGGTAGTAAGGTACTCGGTCATTACATCGAAGAATGGTCTGATGGCGATAAACACCTTTAATACCTCTTCGAGAAAATCTTCTGAAAGCACTTCCTCATCAGTAAATGACTTGAACGCATACATTGATTTATACCTGAACAAATCTATGGCAGGATGCTCCTTATCGAACCCTTTTGGAGCCGTCTTCAACTGCTCACCCATTAGTTCGCCAAAGGTATTTTTGAAGCCAGAACTTTGCAGCACTTCACGTAGTGGTTGATCGTCTTGAGCAATGTGCTCACGGATCAATTTAAGGTCATCGGCATTGGGTTGATAGAAGCCTCCACCGACTACAGTTTCACCTGGTTTAAATCTGAAAAAATAGCCACCTCTGAGCTCTGGTTTTACCCTGGCAAAACTACCCGCAAAACGAGGATCATAAGGCCGCTTGTCATTTGAAAATCTCACGTCTCGATAGATCCTCATCAGACTCTTTTTTCCAGTCAAGGTTGAAATCTGATCGACCTCTTTTAACCTGCTCAAAAGCTCTTCAACAAAGTCGACAACATGAGCATGTTCTTTCTGATATATCTTCTTGTTTTCATTGAACCAATCGCGGTCATTGTTCTTATCTAGTTCAGTGAGAAACTGAAAAGTTGAGGATGGAATTGTGACGTTTTTCATGATGATGTAAGTTAAAAATGATGGTCAATAAACAGACGTAAAACACCTTAATTTTGGGACAACTTCATCCCTATAAAGAAGCTACCGGATTAAATAAAGTCAGCAAAATCATTGATCCTTGATTTGAATAATTACAAGACACTATCCCGTTGAATTCAACTCGAGAAACAACCACCTTGAAGTAACTTAACAGGACGGAATTAACGAAGTCATTCAGAACAAGTGGAAATTGCTACCCACATTTAGCGATGCGCAGAATAGAAATTTGGC
>JABXIP010000182.1 GCA_013373005.1 Cytophagia bacterium
ACGAACCATCCTTTTACCAGGCGATCAGTGTCGTGTTTTGAGGCATAGGGATCTGAAGCTACGGTGCCTCTATAGCTGGTATTTCCATAAACCGATTGATCGTGCACCCAATCTTTAAATGGTAGGTCTTTCATCCACCAGTGTTGGTCTCCAATGTGGTTATGAATCATGTCCATAATCACCTTGAGGCCTTTGTCGTGACTGGTTTTTACAAAGCCTACAAACTCATCGTTAGAACCGAAGCGTCTATCGATTTTGTACATATCGGTCGCGGCATACCCATGATAAGCTTTGTATTCCGGTGTCTGGTCATTTTCAAAAACGGGGGTGAGCCAAACGGCCGTCATGCCCAGGTTTTTGATATAATCCAAGTGATCTTGCACTCCTTTAATGTCACCACCATGTCTACCACTGGGATGCTCTCTTCTGGCAGGTTCCAACATGCCCTCAACGGAATCGTTGTCGGGGTTTCCGTTGGCAAATCTGTCTGGCATCAACAGGTAAATCACATCTTCGCTGCTGAAGCCCTGATTTCGCTTAAGCTCCTTCACTCTTGGTTTTAGGTCGTAGCTGATGGTTTTGGTTTCCTCACCGCGGCTTAGGTTGATATCAAAGCTTCCAGCTGATACATCGGGGCTAATTTCCAGGTAAACGAATTTGTAGTTAGGAGAATCTCCTGAAAGCTGCTTCATCATTGTGATGCCATCTTGCTTTACATCTGCGGTGTATTGGCCAATACCCTCTCCATAAATCATTAATTGAAGCTTTTCTGTGGGCATTTTAGCATACCAGAAAGGGGGTTCAACCCTCAGGTCCTGAGCCTTTGCATTGAAAGAAAGGGTTGCAACAACAAGGCAAGCCAGCAGAACGTATTTCGATTTTCTCATGGTGAGTTCTTTAAGTCTTTCAAACTACGGAAATAATCAGATTTGAGAAAGAATGAACGGTTTCAACCGTTTGCAATTAGCTGATTAAATAGTCGATCACCTTGTCGACAACTGAGGCAGCAACCCAGGTGAGGAAGGGAATGACCAGATAGAAAACAAAACGCGAGGCAGTAGGAATGTTTACCGGAATTTCGAGCGTGCTATTCACCAGCCGCTTGTAAGTCATCAGGTCTACCACATTGATGTTCTCAAGGTTTTTTCCTATCCGTGATTGTTTCAGTGCTTCTTTGTCGCCCTCAATGCCTTTTTCTATCAGTGCAATTTCTTTCTCTTTAGCACTGATGATTCTATTTCTAACTCCTTTTAGTGGCGTAATCACCATCCAAAGAATACTCGGAATCAAAGGTAGAAGAGCTGGATTACTCAGGTCTGTTGGGTCTAGTCCTTGAATGAAAAGAAGGGTATAGGCTCCGATGAATGCCAGAATACTGATAACTCCTGCGCTGGTTAATGGCATTAACCTGTCGGTGTTTAATATGTCAATTTCAATTTCTCGCGAGAGTATGTTCATCTTGGTCATATTTCTGAGATAGGTGCTGGTTGACTGCCAGATCATGAGCCAGATAATAATGATTTGAATGCCACGATAAACATACATGATAGGGTAGTTGATGTCTCCATCTAACATCCACCTGAAGACAGCTAAATAAGCATGAATGCTACCGATGGCTAAGGGGATCAGCATTTCTTTCCAGGAAAGCCTTTGTTCATAGAATTCATCCAGGAAACTATTCTTTTGGTCTTCGGCTAGCTGAGTCCAGGAAAGAAGTTTCAAAAACCCTTTTTCGTGATTGCTATTAATAATTCTGGCAATGAAGACCAGGTAACCCGTAGTGAAAGTGAAGTAGGCGGTGGTGGAATAGAGTGCAAAAGTGTGTTGAATGCCCTCCAGTTCAAATACAAGAGCTTGAAGCAAAAAGAAGAAAGTACTGGTGAGTAAACCGACAAGCCATGCAGGGGAGGATACGTTTGTCAGTCGTAAAAGGAAAGGTTGTTTAGCTTTTCTCATGAATAGTTTATCTCCCTTAAATTGATCGAATTAAGTCAAGTTGACAACCTTTATCTGTCCTTTTGGAAATATAGAGTCAAATAAAGTGGTGAACTACCATTTATAAAACCCTGAACAAAAGATTCAATAAACCGAGCATTGCTTGTATTTTAGAAACTCAATTCAACCAATATGAAAAAACTACTCCTTTTAGTACTGCTTATCATTTCCTTTTCTACTCTTGCCCAAAACGAATACGGACAGATATTGTCCATGAAAGATAGGGCCGCCACTATTAACAGATTGCTTGAAGACAAGGTGAAAAACTATCTCCCTGAAATTATGAGAAGGGAAGGCATAGATATGTGGGTGGTGATGTCTAGAGAGTACAATGAAGATCCGGTAATTAAGACTTTACTGCCAGCTGAGTGGTTGGCAGCCAGAAGACGTACCATTTTGGTATTCTTCGATCAGGGTGAAGGGAAGGAGCTGGAGACCATTGCTGTTTCTCGCTACGATGTTGGCTCAGTTTTTAAAAGTGCCTGGAATAAGGAGCAGCAACCCGACCAATGGGCCAGATTGGCTGAAATCATAAAGGAAAGAAATCCACAGAAAATTGGAGTCAATAAGTCGGAGTATTTTGGTTTAGCTGATGGAGTTGTAGCTACTGATTATCAGGAGTTTAAAGAAGCTATAGGAAGTCAGTTTTCAAAGAAAGTTGTATCAGCAGAAAAGGTAGCTATTGGTTGGCTGGAGACAAGAACTGAGGCTGAAATGGCCATCTACCCTCACATTGTCGGTATCTCTCATGAGATCATTAAAGAGGCTTTTTCAAGCAAGGTGATTACTCCGGGTGTCACTACTACTGAAGATGTGGTTTGGTGGATGCGCGACAAGGTGAGAGAATTGGGCCTTGTTACCTGGTTTCATCCAACTATCGATATTCAGAGAGCAGATCCTGAGCGATTCGATCACCTGAGAACGTTCAGCAAAAGACCCGAGCCTGGAGTAATTATGCCGGGTGATTTACTGCACTGCGACTTTGGTATTACCTACCTGCGTCTCAATACGGATCAACAGCAACATGCTTATGTGTTGAGACCTGGAGAAACACAGGTGCCCGATTACCTAACAAAGGCTTTCGACAATGGAAACAGGCTTCAGGATATATTTACCGGAAACTTTAAAGAAGGCAGAACAGGAAATGAGGTGTTGAAAATGAGCCGTGAGCAGGCGATTGCTGAGGGGATCACTCCATCTATTTATACTCACCCTATTGGTTATCATGGTCACGCTGCCGGAACTACACTGGGGATGTGGGATTCTCAAGGAGGTGTTCCAGTAACTGGAGATTATCCGCTGCATCTAAATACTGCCTATTCCATAGAGCTTAACGCGGCCACATTTATCGAAGAATGGGGCAAGGAGGTTCGGATTATGCTGGAGGAAGAAGCTTTTTTCAACAAAGAAGGTGTTCGTTATATTAATGAACGTCAGGAAAAAATCTTTATCGTTAACTGATCCGGTTGAAACATTTTTTGATCATATCGCTACTGGTGCTAACTGGCTTTTTGGCACGGTCTCAAACAAAGTCTGTATTCGACTTGAGAGGAGAAAGTTTTGAACGCCCACATCAATTGAATGGCGACTGGGATTTTTTTTGGATGCGGTTTATTGAAAGCAATGATACCACTAGCCGCTGGAATAACATGAAGGTTCCGGCCGATTGGTACGATGCACCCAATGAAGATAGATATTCAACTGTAGGCTATGCAACTTACAGGACAACCGTATTGCTCGATAAGAGGAAGGATGAAATTGGTATATTTATTCCTCACATATTCTCTGCCTATAAGGTGATTGTGAATGGGCAGGTAGCTCATGAGTCTACAAAAGTAGGGAAGACCGAGGCCGAGTACATTCCGTTCCGAATGCCAAAAGTGGTTCCTATCTCACGCTATGGTGAAAACGAATTCGAGATCATAATTCAGGTATCTAACTTTAACCACTTTAACTCGGGCATGCATTATGCCATAGATATTGGTAAATATAGGGCCCTACAGCAGGATCTGAGTATAAAAATAGATGTCAACTTATTTGTAGCAGGAGGGCTTTTTATTACGGGTTTTGTGCTTTTGGCCTTTGCCTTTACCTATAAGCACCTGAAGGTAGAAATCCCTTTTTACGCCTTGTTTTCCATCAGTTTGATGTATCGTATGTTGGGCTCAGACCCATATCCGTTACATGCTTTGTTTCCTGGCCTGCCCTATATCTGGTCGGTTCATATGGAGTATTTTTCCATCCATACGGCCACCCTTTTTGGAGGACTCTTTGTTTTTTATCTCTATCCTCGGCAAACGAATAAATATGTCAAGTATCTCTATGTAGGTGTTTCTTTGGTGAGTTTAGCCTGTGTATTTGTGCTTAGGCCTTTGGTATTCACCTACCTGATGAAGTTCTACCTGTTCTTTGTGCTGGCCTACGTTTTAATATTCATTTACATCATTGCCAAAGCGAGGAAGGAGAAGGAACTGTCTTCCGGTTACTTGCTCACTGCTTTAATCATTGTGGCTATCTGGACGCTTTTCCAGATTATTTTATTTCTGAATGTTGCGCCAATTCCGTACTTCATCAATATTATACTGGTTTCCTTGATCATGGTGTTCTGTAACCTGGCTCTATTCAGAACCTTTATGCTGAAGATTCAATCGGTAGACCTTACTCAGGCAGACCTGACCATTACCAAATCTAAGCAGAACATGCTGTCTTTGATTTCTCATGAGATTAAAACACCAGTAGCCACACTTCAAATGAACATTGAAATGCTTAGGGCCATGGCTCAAACAGGGAAGGACGTTCCTGGAGAAATGTTGGATAAGATTACGGAGGCCTGTTCGGAAGATGTTGATGATATCAAGCAAATGGTCAACGACTTTGTGTATTTTATGAGTAGGGCTGATGCCGGTATTAAGCCAACCAGTATTTCCGAAATCAGTCATAGGTTGAAGAATCGCTTCTCCAGCGATACGACTCCAATGAAAGTATATAAATTCAATGAGATCAGAAGGTATGATACTGACTTGCTGACTCTTGAATACATCATTAGCACTTTACTGAGCAATGCACAGAAGTATTCACCTTCAGGAGCTAAAAAGGCAGAACTCATTCTTAGAGAAGATTCGCAGATGTTAACCATAGAGGTAAAAGACTACGGCTTTGGTATGGATGAGGATCAGGTGGAAAATTTAGGCAAATCGAGGCTTGTAAGGAACGAAAAAGATGAAATTTCCGGTGTAGGTTTTTATCTTGCGAAGGAGTTATCCAACCAGCTAGATCACAGTCTGGTGATTGAGTCGAAACCGGGATTGGGCACCTCCGTGAGAATTGAACTAAAGGGACATGATTAATTTACTGTTGGTAGATGATAATTTTTCTGTGCGCGACACACTCAAGGATTTCCTGGAGTTTTTCTATACAGACATTAAGATTTTTATGGCTAAGAATGGCAAAGAAGCCATAGATCAGGTGGAGCAGAATAAGATGGACATCGTGATCTCAGATCAGATGATGCCAGATATGAAGGGTTCAGAATTTCTCGGTCATGTGATTGAAAAGCTGCGAAAGGATAAGTCCTGGATTTATATATACAGCGGTCAGCTAGAAGAGGAGTTGTCTGTAGAATTAGAAGATTATGGTGAGGTAAAGGTGATCGACAAATTCACCAATCCCATGTTCTTCAAAGAGATAATTGATCACTACAAAACCACAATAAGCAATTAATAGATCGGTCAAATATTTAACCAAAGATTTATATTACTTTGGTATTAACGGATGGAGAGCAATAAGAAGGATTTTTACAATTACTTTTCGCAAAACCTCATCAAGGGTTTCGTGTACCTTATTGTTCTTATAGGTCTGCTCATTCTCTTCAAGAGCTATTTCAAAACTCAGTACGAAACCATTGAACATTGGGTATCTGACGATTACCTGCTCATGCTGGTTATTTTCCTTATTTCTGAAGTGTTGGTGGGTATTCTACCTCCAGAACTCTTTATGATCTGGTCTATTGACGACCCAGGCCAAACCTACACCATCATCATTATTGTAATGGCCTTGCTTTCAATTGGTGCCGGGTGGATTAACTTCGGCATTGGTAAGCTCATCAGCTCAAAGGCTTTTTTCGATCGCTTCTTTAACAAGCGCCTGAAGAAATACCAGGAACGCTACGATGAATATGGTGCGGGCTTCATTATTGTAGCAGCCCTTACACCATTACCATATTCCCTGATTAGCCTGGTTACCGGCTCGATGGATTATCCTATCAGAAAATACCTGATCTACTCATCATTCCGCATTCTCCGCTTTGTGGTTTATGGTATCGTTATCTGGAACCTTGAAGGAGTTATATAGTCAATTGGGAAACTCGTGAATTGGTAAATTAGTAAGAGACCAATTCCCCAATTCCCCAATCACCCTCATTCCCTAAAGGGATGCCAATAGATTAAATTGCCCATCGACCATGGACTTAAGCTCTACAACGGAGTATAAGATTTCTCTCTGCGCTCGAAATGACTTTCTAAGACCGTTACGCCCCTGACGAATGACTATTGACTAATTTCCCATTTTCCCAATGACCATTGACTACTGACCAATCCACCAATTCCCCAATGTCCCAATTCCCCAGTTCCCCAATTCCCAATTCCCCAATGTCCCCCGCTGGAGGGGGTGCCCTTTAGGGCGGGGGAGGATTTCTGAAGAAAGTCCATAGCCGATCGACCATAGACCATAGCTCTACAACGGAGTATAAGATTTCTCGCTGCACTCGAAATGACTTTCTAAGACTGTTACACCCCTGACGAATGACTATTGACTAATTCCCCATTTCCCCAGTCACCCAATAACCACTGACCACTGACAAATGACTAGTTTACAACTTCCCCAATCCACCGTTTCCCAAAAAATAGTATCTTCAAAAAACGAGAATTATGAACCGTAGAAATTTTTTAGGCAACAGCCTGGCAGCGGGAGCTCTTTCCGCCATTCCCTTTTCTGTCAAGGGCTCAGAAAAGCAGTCCCGAGACCTCGGGGAACCCTTCAACCTCAACTATGCACCTCACTTTGGAATGTTCAGTCAGTCGGCTCCGGGCGGAGCCTTGAATGAGCTCGATTTTATGGCCGAGCAGGGATTCCGATCTATGGAAGACAACGGCATGAAAGGCCGCAGCCTTGATATGCAGAAGCAGATTGCGGCCAGAATGGAAAAGCATGGAATGACCATGGGCGTATTTGTAGCGCACACCATTTACTGGACCGAGCCTAACCTCACCAGTGGCAATAAAGACAAGAGAGAGGAGTTTCTGAAGGAAATCCGCGAGTCAGTAGAAGTGGCTAAAAGAGTGAATGCCAAGTGGATGACCGTAGTGCCTGGCTTTGTAGACCTCCGCAAAGATATGGGCTACCAAACCGCCAATGTGGTGGAAAGCCTCAAGCAAGCCTGCGACATTCTGGAACCTCACGGGCTGACCATGGTGCTGGAGCCTCTGAACAAAAGAGATCATCCGGGACTATTTCTCAGCGAAGCCGCTCAGGGCTTTGAAGTTTGCAAAGCAGTAGACAGTCCTTCCTGCAAAATCCTATACGATATCTATCACCAGCAGATTACCGAAGGCAACCTGATTCCTAATATCGATGCT
>JABXIP010000308.1 GCA_013373005.1 Cytophagia bacterium
CCACCCACCATATGCGGTAAGAGCATTGGCTTATATGTCGGTTGCTCAGTTCGATGGATTGATTTCGGCCTGGCACTATAAGTTTACCTACAATAGACCTGCAGCATTTAAGCAGAGTAACTCTATTGAATATGCCTATCAAGACAATAATATTCCTTCTTACCCATCGGAAGGTGCGGTAGTAGCTGAAGCGTCCAGAAGAGTCCTCACTGCTATGTTTCCTTTGGAAGCAGATTATTTACAAGAGAAAGCCGATGAGCATTTGCAAAGCATATTGCTTTCTGGTGGCTATGTAAGCAGTGATGTTGAAGCAGGTCAGTTAATCGGTGAAGAAGTGGCTACACTGGCTTTGGCTAGAGCTGCTCAAGACGGAATGAGCAAGGCGCAAACTCCTAAGAGAGTATCTGACTCCATTGCCAATTCGGCCATGCAGAGATATGGTTGGCAGTGGATCAATCAGGAATTACCTCAGCGTCCTGTTGGATTAACTCCGCTTTATGGCCAGGTGCAAATGTGGAATGTGTCAGATGTTGCTTTGACGAGAGTTCCACCGCCACCTTCATTGACTTCTCAAGAGTATTTGGACGATATTGAATTGCTAAAGTACTATGCCGATAACATGACCGAAGAATGGAGATTCATTGCTAATTTCTGGCAAGATGGCTTGGGTACTTATACTCCTCCTGGTCACTGGAATGATATAGCCAATAGATATTTGGTGAAATACCAGCAAAACCCACTTCGCACGGCAAGAATGTATGCCTATCTGAATACAGCCATGATGGATGCCGGTATCAGCTGCTGGGACTCCAAGTATTATTATCACTATCCGAGGCCAATTCAGCAGATTCCGGGGTTTGAGACCATTGCCGGAACACCGAATTTCCCTTCCTATACTTCGGGGCACAGCGTGTTTTCTGCAGCAGCAGCAGAAATATTGTCAAACATATTCCCGCAGGAAGCAACACTTTTTAGAGGCTGGGCCGAGGAAGCAGCTATCTCCAGAGTCTATGGTGGAATTCACTGGACATTTGATGCCACAGTGGGTACCGATCAGGGTAGAGATGTAGCTAGCTATACCATTGCCAGAATGCAAAATGACGGAGCCAACTAGGCAATAAAGATCGTATAAAATCAGTCGTTTTAAGTTTAGATCCCACCGCTTAGTGCAAAGGCGGTGGGTTTTCTTTTTAAGTTGATTTTTGATCACCTGAAAAATACTGTTCTGACAAACTCACGTTATCTTAGCGAAACATGGAGAAGAATGATCCTATAGGTATTTTTGATAGCGGGCTTGGAGGCCTCACCGTGGCCAATGCAGTCTATCGACAGTTAAAAAATGAGCAGCTCATTTACTTTGGAGACTCGGCTCATTTACCCTATGGAGATAAATCTGCAGCGACCATTCAGGCCTACTCGGTCAAAATTTGCGATGTACTGCTTCAGAAAAATGCCAAACTCATATTAATCGCCTGTAATTCGGCTTCGGCCGCGGCCTTTGAATTGGTAAAGGCTTATGTAGGTTCGAAAGCCAAGGTGCTCAATGTAATAGACCCGGTGGTTAATTACGTGGCAGAGAAATATGCCGGTAAGCATGTAGGTCTGATTGGTACGAAGCAAACGGTTGGTTCCGGTGTGTATGAGTACCAGTTAAAGGTGAAAGACCCGACCATTAAATTCTCAGCTCTTGCCACTCCTCTTTTGGTACCCATGATCGAAGAAGGGTTTCATAACAACAATATCTCTGAGGCTATTATTGAGCAGTATCTGAATGATCCTGTATTGCAGGGAATAGATACCTTAATCCTTGGTTGTACTCATTATCCTCTGATCAAAGGTGAGATAGATAAATACTACGGAGGAAAGATTGAGGTCATAGACTCATCAATCATTGTAGCTAAGGCATTAGAAAAGTATTTGGAAGAAGAAGGCCTTTCGTCTGAAAAGCTGGTTGCAGACCACGAATTCCTAGTTTCAGATATCACCCCATCTTTTGAAAAAGCTGCTGAACTCTTCTTCGGAAGAAAGGTGCCGCTGCAAAAACATATTCTTTGGGAATAGGTTCATTTATGGTCTTAGAAGCTAACTTTACCTCTTGATACTTAATAACCTATTGAATCAGTAGGGTATTGATTATCACATCCGAGAATTAAGTGTTTTATTTGCAGTAACCAAGGGCCGAATTATAGCGTGTACGCATTTCTATTTTTCCTCAATTTCTTGTTAATCTACACAGTTTTTGCTGTTTATGCGGAACGCAAGATTTCAGCATTTATTCAGGATAGATATGGCCCTATGGAAACCGGTTATTATGGATTGCTCCAAACCGTAGCTGACCTCCTCAAGCTTATTCAGAAAGAGGATATTGTTCCATTCAAAGCAGACAAAAAACTATTTAAACCGGCTCCGCTGATCATTTTTGTAGCGGTTTTTGCCGGCTTTGCAGTGCTTCCACTTACTTCAGGTTTTGCTGGTTCTTCGGCACAGATAGGCATTTTCTATCTATTGGCTATTGTTTCACTCGATGTGGTTGGGATTCTCATGGCCGGCTGGGGAAGTAACAGTAAATATGCCCTTTGGGGTGCTATGCGCTCCGTAGCACAAATCATTTCCTACGAAATTCCTTTGGGCCTGATGGTAGTTTGTGTGGTAATGATTTCGCAAACGCTCAACCTTCAGGAGATCTCGTATCAGCAGGGCGTTTGGTGGAGCCACATAAGCCCAGATGCAGAAAACTACCTTTTTGGCATTAAAGCCATGGGTGTAGAAACAACAAATATTGGGGGAGTCCTGACCTGGAATATTCTCAGGTCGCCCATTATGCTCATTGCCTTTGTCATTTTCTTTATTGCCTCTCTGGCAGAAAGTAACAGGGCGCCATTCGATATTCCTGAGGCAGAATCGGAATTGGTAGCCGGGTTCCATGTAGAATATTCAGGTTTTAGATGGGCCATGATCATGCTTTCTGAATATGGAATGATGTTGTTGGTTTCGTTCCTCGCGGTCATTCTTTTCTTGGGCGGATGGAATACCTTTCTGCCAAATATTGGTCCGGTAAAACTAGCTGACTGGACAAGCGGAGAACCCGGCTCAATAGCAGGACATGCCTGGGGTGCCTTCTGGATGATTTCGAAAGCTTTATTCTTGGTAGCAGTACAGATGTGGGTGCGCTGGACTTATCCGCGTTTGAGACTAGATCAGCTGATGAATTTAAGTTGGAAATACCTGACACCGGCTTCAATCATCTTAGTTTTGTTGAGTGCAGTTTGGAGGCTGCTGATGATATGAAGGGATATTGGAGAAATATTAAAACGGCAACCAGTACCCTAAAGACGGGGCTAAAAGTGACGGCTAAGCACATGAAAGATGCTCGTACGCAACGTACTGTTGTAGCGCCTTCAGCCGACAATTATTTCGAGAGGCAAAACGCCATTTTTACTACTCAATACCCTAAAGAAAAATTACCGGTACCGGATCATGGCAGATATAAGTTGCACAATGAAATTGACGACTGCATAGTTTGTGATAAGTGTGCGAAAATCTGTCCTGTTGACTGTATTGATATCGTTCCGCTGCGGGCTGTTGAGGAAATCGGTAAAACCAGTGATGGAACACCGAGAAGAATCTATGCTGAGAAGTTCGACATCGACATGGCCAAATGTTGCTTCTGTGGGCTATGCACTACTGTTTGCCCAACAGAGTGCCTCACCATGACTGATGAGTATGATTTCAGCGCCTTCGATTTTGCAGAGCACAATGTGCCTTTTGCTAATATGACTCCGCTGGAGATTCTGGAGAAGAGAAAGGAGCTGGAAGAGTACAACAAGCAGAAAGAAGCTGCCAAGGCGGTTTCCAGAGAGGAAATTGTGCCGAAAGAAAAGCCGGCCATTCCTGTTAAGCCTAAGGTTGGTGGTGCGAAGCCGGTATTCAAGCCGAAGGTGCCAGGGGCTAAACCGAAAGTTATCATGAAGCCTCAGGTGCCAACCAAAAAGGAAGGTGAAGAGGCGAAAGAAGGGTCTTCAGCTGCCAAACCGAGACCGGTGTTTAAGCCAAGAATTCAACCGAAAAAGGATAGCGGCA
>JABXIP010000089.1 GCA_013373005.1 Cytophagia bacterium
ATTCCGGCTATTACCTCTACTCTCAACTATACCTGGCCGAATATGAATTTGAAGCAGGAAAGTATGAAAGCGCCTTAGAGCGGGTTGAAATTATCAGGGATAATACCAAGCGAAGAGAGAGCATCAACGAGAAAGCGAGGGATTTAAGAAAGGAAATTAAAAAGCGGACATAATTCTGCAAAAGGATTATCTCTCTGGATGTATAAAATATTCTTCGATATTTATACATTTGTACCGAATTATATTTTGCATCTAATTGTATAAATCGTGAATCTTAAACTGGATAAAATCGACCGAAAAATCCTTGACATTCTGCAGTCGAATGCGAAAATCACAAACGCACAATTGTCTAAGGAAATTGGTCTCTCACCTGCGCCAACCCTCGAAAGGGTTAAAAAATTGGAAAACTCTGGTATTATTAAGAGTTATCATGCCAAGCTCGATACCGATAAAATTGGTATGGGCGTTAGCACATTTGTGTATGCCACACTCAAAGGTCACAACAAGTCGAACATCGAAATTTTCCTGGAAGCCATTAACAAAATTGAAGAGGTGATTGAATGTCACCACGTTACCGGTTCAGGAGATTTTGTATTGAAGATTATCGCAAAAGACATTGCTTCATATCAGCAGTTGATGTTGGAAGAAGTGAGTGATATTTCTGTGGTAGACAACTTGCAGTCGATGGTCATCCTCTCTACCTTTAAGGATAGTAAGGTAATGCCTATTCCTGAATAGCCTTTATGACAGCTAACCAAAAACGTATCCTTGAAAAATCTCAGATAGATCAGATCATTCGTAGAATGGCCTATGAAATCTATGAGAACAACTATAATGCTCAGAAAATCTTCTTGGCGGGAATTGACCATAATGGTGAAAAAATCTCCCAGTTGATTAAGAAGGAGATGGAGACTATTTCTGAGATTCCTATCGAGCTCATTCGAATAGACATAGACAAGGATGCTAAAAGCCAACCTGTGGTGAGTTACTCCAAGGAACCTGATGTTCCTAACTTCACTATGGTGGTGGTAGACGATGTGTTGAATAGCGGTAGAACCATGATCTACGCTTTCGATCCGTTTTTAAAAATGCCTGTGAGAAACATTCAAACCGCAGTGTTGGTTAATAGAACTCACAAGCGTTTTCCTATAGCTGTAGACTACAAGGGTTTCGAACTCGGAACTACCATTGAAGAACATATTCATGTGAAGTTGACAGAGGAGGAAACTGCAGTTTATTTGTATTAAATCAACCTTAAATTAAATCACAATCATGAACGAAGAAAGATTAAAGGAACTCTGGGAGCAACTTCAGGAAATTGTGCTGGATTATGGCTTGGATGTACTGGGAGCTCTTGCAACATTAATTATTGGTGCCTGGGTAATACGAAAAGTGGTTAAAACGACCGGTAAAAGGTTGGCGAAAACCTCTATGGAGCCAATGATTATTCCAACCATTAAAGGAGTAATAAAAATTGCTCTTTGGGCTGCTCTGATTCTTGCTATTGTTAAGCAAGTTGGTATTGAAACCTCGGGTTTTATTGCTGTATTTGGTGCGGCAGGTCTTGCAGTTGGTTTGGCCCTTCAAGGTTCTTTGGCAAATTTTGCCGGAGGAATTCTTCTCCTTACCCTGAAGCCGTTTAAGGCTGGTGATTTTGTAGAAATTAATGGGCAATCTGGTTCTGTGCATGGAGTAAGTATGATCAATACCACTCTAAAAACTCCGGATAATAAAACCATTTATCTTCCTAATGGAGCTGTGGCTGGTGGAAACATCACCAACTTCACTCTTGAGCCAAAGAGAAGATGGGACAAGGTTTTCGGAATTGGTTATGGCGATGACTTCGATAAGGCTAAGAAAATCATAATGGATTTCCTGGAAGCCGATGAAAGAGTGCATAAAGATCCGGTACCCTTTGTTCGTGTAGGTAACTTGGGCGATAGCAGCGTAGATATTACAGTTCGTGCCTGGGTAGATACTGCAGAATACTGGAACGTGAACTTCGATATGATCGAAAAAGTGAAAAAGGAATTCGACAAACAAGGAATTTCTATTCCGTTCCCTCAAAGGGATGTACATATCTACAACGAGAAGTAGAACATCTAATCAAAACATATCAAGAAGGGGTAAATGCTTATATTTACCCCTTTAATTTTTATAGGCATGTCCATTCATAAGTCAGAAATAAAAAAGATTACAACACACCAGATTCAAGGCATGAAAGAGCGGGGAGAAAAGATCTCAATGCTCACGGCCTATGATTACTCTATGGCTAAACTGATAGACGCTGCCGGAACAGACATTATTCTGGTGGGAGATTCTGCCTCCAATGTAATGGCTGGCCATGAAACTACTTTGCCTATCACCCTAGACCAAATGATTTACCATGCCAGCTCGGTAATTCGTGCGGTGAGCAGATCATTTGTGGTGGTAGATATTCCATTCGGTTCATACCAGGGAAATTCTTCTGAGGCACTTCGTTCTGCTATCCGAATCATGAAGGAATCGGGTGCTCATGCTGTGAAGATGGAAGGTGGGGCTGAAATTAAGGAGTCGGTTACACGCGTTCTGAGCGCTGGAGTTCCTGTAATGGGTCACTTGGGTCTGACACCACAGTCTATCTACAAGTTCGGAACTTATGCTGTTAGAGCAAAGGAAGAGGAGGAAGCAGAGAAGCTGGTTTCTGATGCCAAGCTGTTGGAAGAATGTGGATGCTTTGGTATAGTACTGGAAAAAATTCCGGCCGACTTGGCTAAACGAGTTTCCGAAGAAATAAAAATTCCAACCATAGGAATAGGTGCCGGTCCTCATACCGATGGACAGGTGCTGGTAATGCACGATATGCTGGGCATTACCGCAGAATTCAAACCTAGATTCTTGAGACAATATGCGCAGGTAGGTGATATAATTACCGAAGCCGTGGGCGACTATGTGAAAGATGTGAAAGCAGGTGACTTTCCTAATGAAAAGGAAAGCTACTAGACGTTTCATAAAACACAGATTTTCTTACATTGCGCATCCTAAATTTTTTTAAGAAAATTCAAAAAGCTTAATCATGAGTGAACAAAAGATAACCATCAACAATGGTGTGCTGAATGTTCCTGATCACCCAACCGTTCCTTTTATTGAAGGAGATGGTACTGGTGTAGACATTTGGCCTGCTGCTAAAAATGTATTGGATAGTGCTGTGGCTAAGGCCTACAATGGTGAAAAATCCATTCAGTGGAAAGAAGTTTTGGCAGGAGAGAAGGCATTTAACGAAACCGGTGAGTGGATGCCGGAAGCTACTTTAGATGCTTTTAGAGAATATTTGGTGGGAATTAAGGGGCCTCTGACTACGCCAGTAGGTGGAGGTATCAGATCGCTCAATGTGGCACTTCGCCAGGAGCTAGATCTATATGCTTGTGTTCGCCCTGTAAGATGGTTCGAAGGAACTCCTTCTCCGGTAAAAGATCCGGGTCTTTGCGACATGGTGATTTTCCGTGAGAATACTGAAGATATTTACGCAGGTATAGAGTTCGAAAAAGGAACTCCTGATGCTGAGAAGTTTGCTGCCCTTTTGAGTGAAAACTTCCCTACTCGTTTTAAGAAAGTTAGATTCCCTGGTTCTGCAGGTTACGGAATCAAGCCGGTTTCTGAAGAAGGAACTCACAGATTGGTAAAAGCGGCCATCGACTATGCTTTTGCTCAGAAAAGAGATTCAGTTACACTTGTGCACAAGGGTAACATCATGAAATTCACGGAAGGTGCTTTCAAAACCTGGGGCTATGAATTGGCTAAAGACCAATATGGTGCTCAAGACTATGAAGGTGGTCCTTGGCAGGTTATAGAGAAAGACGGTCACAAAGTGATCATCAAAGATGTGATTGCCGATGCATTCCTTCAGCAGATTTTGTTGAGACCAGCTGAGTACTCAGTAATTGCTACTTTGAACCTGAACGGTGACTATGTATCTGATGCATTAGCTGCTATGGTTGGTGGTATTGGTATCGCTCCGGGTGCTAACATCAATTACCTAACCGGTAATGCTATCTTCGAGGCAACTCACGGAACAGCGCCAAAATATGCCGGCCAGGATAAAGTAAATCCGGGTTCAGTAATTCTTTCAGGTGCTATGATGCTTGAGTACTTCGGATGGCAGGAAGCTGCTGATCTGATTTACAAAGGTTTGGAAAAAGCTATCGCAACAAAACGCGTAACCTATGACTTCGAAAGACTCATGGATGGAGCCACGTTGCTCAAATGCTCTGAGTTCGGAGAAGAAATTGTGAAAAACATGTAAACAAAAGCCCCGCTAAGGGGCTTTTTTAATAAAGTCTTTTTCATGGCAAAACGAGTTGTTCCATTTTTTCCGCTGAAGCTGGTGGCCTTTCCAGGTGAGCATCTCAATCTGCATATTTTCGAGCCACGCTACAAGCAGCTTATCAATGAGTGCCTGGAAACCGGACAGACCTTCGTTATTCCCGTTTTTAATGAAAACATTATGGATTTCGGGAGTGAGATGGAGGTGACCGAGCTGTTTAAGCGATATGAAACTGGCGAAATGGATATCAAGACCCGCTGCCTGAATGCGGTGCAAATATTCTCTTTTAAAGATAAACTCGAGCCTAAGCTATATGCTGGCGGAGAAGTAGAAAGCATCGAAAATATTGAAGATCAAAACGATGCTCAATGGGAGGAACTTCGGTCGCTCGCCAAAAGACTGATTGAGGTTCTGAAAATGGAAGCTAAGTTCGATGTAGACCTAGTGAAGAATTCCTTTGAGTTAGCACATAAATTAGGCTTATCTTTGGAACAGGAGTATGACATGCTTCAGATGGTCAGGGAGTCTCAAAGACAAACCTACATGATCAATCATTTGAAAAGAGCTCTGCCGCTGGTAAGCGAAATGGAGCGAGCCAAAGAGAAGATCAAAATGAATGGCCATTTTCAGCATCATGATCCGCTGAATTTTTAGGTATGATCGAAAGTAATCTTTCAGAGTTCGGTACTATTCTCATTTTTATTCTGGGTGGACTTGTGTTTGCCATTGTTATGCTATTCGTGGCAAAGTTGCTTCGCCCGAACAGGCCTAACTATGAGAAGCTTACTACCTATGAATCGGGAGAAGATACCGTTGGTTCTGCCTGGGGGCAATTCAACCTGAAGTTTTACATTGTAGCGCTTATTTTCCTGCTCTTCGAAGTGGAAATCATTTACCTTTTTCCTTGGGCCATCATTTTTGGAGATAAGGAAATGATTGAAGGAACCGATTGGCAATGGGCTTGGTTTGCCATGGCAGAAATGTTCATTTTCATTTTTGTGTTGGCTTTGGGACTGGTTTATGCCTGGAGAAAGGGCTACTTGGACTGGGTTAAACCGCAGCAGAGGCCTTCAGATTTTACCTCTAAAATACCTTCAGAGGCATATAAAAGATATTTGGATTAATGGGTTTACTAGATCAGCAACTGGGACAGGGGGGAATAATCATTTCCAAGTTGGAAGATCTCATCAATTGGGCGAGGCTTTCTTCTATGTGGCCTATGGGTTTCGGTACGGCCTGCTGTGCTATTGAATTCATGAGTGCCCAGTCAACTCCATATGATTTGGATAGATTTGGGGTCATTCCAAGAGCCAGTCCTAGACAGTCGGATGTGATGATTGTGGCCGGAACGGTTACTTTCAAAATGGCCGATAGAGTGCGCAGACTTTATGAGCAGATGGCCGAGCCTCGTTACGTGGTTTCCATGGGCTCTTGCTCCAATTGTGGCGGCCCTTATTGGGAACATGGTTATCATGTGGTAAAAGGAGTGGACCGAATTATTCCGGTGGATGTTTATGTTCCGGGTTGCCCTCCAAGACCGGAAGCGTTGATTGGAGGGTTGATCAAGCTTCAGGATAAAATAAGAAGTGAGTCTATAGTGGCTCCAAAGGCAGTGGAGAAAATATTGGCAGAGAGTGAAGGCTGAAGAAATAAAAATATTGTTGGAGGAAAACTTCCCTCAGAAGTCGTTCGAGGTGGTTGAAAATGCCTCACCTCAAGGGATTGTTGTGCCTGCGGAAAGTTTGGTGGCTGTTATGGATTTTCTTCACACCAACAACAAGCTCTACTTCGACATGCTTTCATGCATTACAGGCCTGGACAATGGACCTGAAGCCGGAAATATGGAAGTCATTTATAACCTCTATTCCGTTCCTAATGATATTCACCTGATGATCAAAGTCATTCTCCAAAGAGATGATCTGAAAGTGGATTCTCTGGTTGAAATCTGGAAAACAGCCGACTGGCAAGAGCGTGAGGTTTACGACATGTATGGCATTCATTTCAACAATCACCCGGATTTAAGAAGAATTCTGATGCCTGCCGATTGGGAGGGTTTCCCCCTGAGAAAGGATTACGAAGAGCAGACGTATTACAGAGGAATGAAAGTAAAATACTAGTGGCAAATCAGGTTCAATACATATTCGACAATCAAAATCTGAATAAATCAGAGCCTCAGAAATTCCGTCAGGAAGATCTGAAGCATGATGAAATGATTGTGAACATTGGACCGCAGCACCCTTCAACTCACGGAGTGCTTCGTTTGGAAGTAATTACTTCGGGTGAAGAAATTGTGGAGGTAGTGCCACACCTTGGCTATTTGCATCGCTGTTTTGAAAAGCACGCTGAAAACCTACCTTATAACCAGACCCTTCCTTTTACAGATAGAATGGATTATCTGGCAGCCATGAATAATGAGCACGGGTTTGCCATGGGAGTGGAGCGAATGCTGGGTATTGAAAAAGAAATTCCAAAGCGGGTAGAATATATCCGCGTGGTGGTAGCTGAATTGAACAGACTGGCCTCACACTTTGTAGCCCTTGGAAGTTATGGAATGGATATCGGAGCGGTCACAGCTTTCTTCTGGACCATGAGAGACCGAGAGCACATTCTCAGGCTTCTGGAATGGGTTTCCGGAGCTCGAATGCTTTACAACTACATTTGGGTTGGTGGGCTATTCTACGACCTTCCTGTTGGTTTCGAAGAAAGATGTCTCGAGTTTGTTCAATACCTCAAACCTAAACTGAAGGAGCTGGAGAATGTGGTGATTGATAACACCATTTTCGTGAATAGAACCGCCAATGTGGGAGTGCTCCCATTAGATCTTGCCATCAATTACGGTATCACCGGCCCTATGCTTAGAGGTTCGGGCCTTGAGTTCGACCTAAGAAAGGTAGACGGCTATTCGGTTTACCCTGAGATCGATTTTGATATTCCTGTAGGAAAGGGACAAATGGGTCAGCTTGGCGATTGTTGGGACAGAACCTGGGTTCGCGTTCAGGAGTGCTATCAATCTATTCGAATCATTGAGCAGTCGCTAGAAAAGCTGATGAAAGAGCATAAGCGCGATAGAGACTTCGATCCAAGAGCCATGGTGCCGAAAAAGATTCGCCCTAAAGCTCAAGACCTATATGTTCGTGCTGAAAATCCAAAAGGTGAAACAGGCTTTTATTTCCGTGCTGACGGAAGATCAGACATCCCTTTCCGCTGTAAAGCCAGAGGAGCCAGTTTTGTCAACCTTTCCATCATTAATGAGCTGGCCAAAGGAGGTATGATAGCCGACTTGGTGGCAGTAATAGGCTCAATAGATATTGTGCTGGGAGAAGTTGATCGCTAGAGCTCTCTAAGATTATTCTCTCTTACATAGGCGCGTTGCCCTCGCCATTTGATTTCATACCAAATGTCTTTCTTGCCAATGACCTCTACTTTATGTCCTTGTCCAACTACCTCTATCAATTCAGCCGCAGCCGATGGACCACTCATGAGGTAAGCATTACTCTGCATAATGAGCGCATTGGTTTTGTTGGAATTGAGGTTGGTTACATAGAATACAAGGGCCAGAATAATGACCAGACTAATGGCAAGGCTGGGTGATTTTGTCTGATGTTTTCTGATTTTCCTGAAAATCATAGAGAGTATCAATAACGAAAATGCAAACAGCACTCCAAGGATTTGGAGCTTGTAATCTTCTACCGCTTTTTTGGCCTGATCGAACTGAGACATTTCATAACCTTGAAGACCGTTAACACTTGCGAGCTGCTCCATTTTTTTCAAAACCTCTTCATCACCTGTCATGCGGAAATAGTCGTTGAGGTAAAGGAAAGTCTTGCCCAGATTTTC
>JABXIP010000104.1 GCA_013373005.1 Cytophagia bacterium
AACGTGGAAGGTAAAAAAGTGAAATGAAATTCGTCTCTGAGCCCTTCAAAAACCCCAATCCAGTCTTTTCGGACTGTTGGCCAAACAAGTAGATAGCGCTTTTTTATACTCATTGTGAATGAGCTTTCCTATGAAACTCTGTGATAACTCAGCTCTCTCTGAATGAATAAAAAGTTAAAGCAAGTCTTCAATTTGAATGCCGTCAGATTGGACAAGCCATTCTACAAACTCACGAAATGCTCCTTCACCACCCGCCTTAACGGTCACATAATCAACATGTTTTTTTATGCATTCAGGAGCATTAGCTGGAGAAGCTGAAAATCCACATGCCTTTAAAAGTTCAAGATCACCAATGTCATCACCAATGTATGCTACATCAGAAAGATCAATCTCCAGTTCATTGCAAATAGACTTAGCCAAGGTTAGCTTGTCACTTATGCCTTGATGAAGTATTTCAATCTTTAGCTTCTCCGCCCTACGCTTGACTATTTCAGTATCCTCACCAGTAATAATCCCTACAGGAATGTTAAGTTTTGAGGCAAAAATTACACCTGCGCTATCTGAAGTATTGAATTTCTTCCATTCATTACCTGTCTGGTCATAGTACATGCCCCCATCTGTCCAAACACCATCGATATCAGTAAGAATTAGTTTAGGTAGACTCATTGTATCATAGATTGATAAATAACTTCATCTGCAGGAACATCCTGTTTCAACTGCTTGCCAATTAACTGATCCCTTTGTATCCATCTAAATCCGTCTCCAGGGCTTAAAAGGTGTACATCTTTCTCGGTAATTACCTCACCCTTCTGCATCTCTCTTTTCGTGGCTATACTTCTCTCAAGCTTCAGCTTAGTTGGCTCAACTACCTGGCTCTTCTCCTTCTTCATTTCACCTAAGGCCATTTCCAGATTCCTGATATCTCTAACCATCCTTCGCATCCCATCAGGAGCTAACGACCCTTCCTGATCAGTACCCTTCATTGTTCTGTCTAAGGTGATGTGCTTTTCAATGGTGGTAGCCCCCATGGCAACGGCAGCCAAAGGCATGGCAATTCCTATGCTATGATCTGAATATCCAACTTCAAAACCGCTGTATCTCTCTTTTAAATAATGAATACTATTAAGATTGATATTCTTGTATTCACTTGGATACTGTGATAAACAATGAAGAATAGTAACCTGATTGTGATATTTTGTGATTACTTCAAGCGCATCATCAATTTCTTCAACACCTCCCATGCCAGTAGAAATAACCATTGGTATTTTGGTTTCAGACATAGCACTGAGCAAGGGTAGGTTGGTCAGGTCACGGCTGGCTACTTTCAACCTATCTGGCGTAAATAGTCCGAGCATATTTAAGCAACCGATGGCGCATAATGTTTCCACGAAATCCAAGCCCTTCTCTTTAGCATATAGATATAATTCATAATGCTGCTCATTATTAAGCTCAAGTTTGGCTCTGTGTTCTCCATAGGTTTTACCAAAGCTATGTGGGCTAGTATAAGGCTTATTCATAGCAGAAGCAGAAAGCTCCTCTTTAAGGTCTCGTTTAGTAAACTTTACAGCATCCCAAGGTTTGAGCTCAAGCCCGAAAAGTTCATCTATAACAGGTTTGGCAGCCTCATCAATCAGGAGCTTGGCTAAATCAATTGAGCCATTGTGGTTTTGTCCTATTTCTCCTATCAGATAGGTATTAAGCATTTCTAAATTCTTCTGCTTTAATTCTATTTATTAAAATGTTGAATTCCAGTCATCATTGATTCCTTCATCACAGGGTCTCCATCAGCTGCGCTGACCAATTCTCTTAAGGATGCCTGTAATCCAACTAACCCAAGTAGGTTCTGCATATTATTAAAGTCATCAATAGTATCTACCGTAAATCGTAAATCATTTCTATTGAAAACCTCTAAAGGCGCCTTCTCCAATAAAACATTAAAGTCATTTGGGTTTTCATAAATAAAGTTGGTTACATGCTCTGAATAAAATTCTCTTTGAGGATGATGAATTAGCAAACTTTGTGCTTTCTTCAACGCACTTAATGTAACTCCTTCCACAAACAATCCCCAATGAGTTCTTATCGCAGGTGTTCCCGCTTCACTACAGTAACTAATGTAATCCGTTCCCTTATTTAACACCTCCAAATATTTTGAAATTTCTTCAAACTGAAGAAATGGGTTATCGGAACACACCCTGATTATATTTTCTGCTTCGAACGAAAGGGCACAATCAATGAATCGATTTAAGACATTATTTTCTTCCCCTCTAAAACAATGAACTTCATGTTCCTCTGCCCAAGATTGCAATGGATCATCAGCAGAGTTTGTGCTGGTGGCTACAACGAAGGGTATTCCAATTTTCTTCAATACTTGAACCTGAATATCGAGTAATGATAGGCTTCCATGAATAGGCTTTAATACCTTGCCAGGTAGACGTGAAGATGACAACCGGGCCTGAATAATAATAAGATTACGAGGCATAGAGGTCTTCAATAACGGTTTCATAGAGCTTCACTACTTTCTCTACATCGTATCGATTTGAAAGCTCAATCGCTCCCTTTGAGAGAGTGCTAAGCAAATCTGGCGTTGATTTAATCCGCTCGATTGCCTGTTGGATGTCATTCTGTGTTTTGCAAACTACTCCATTTTCCCAATTCTCAATCCACTCCGCAGCACCATAGTCATCATAAACAATTGACGGGATACCTGCTGCAGCACACTCAATAATTCCTTTAGGGAAACCTTCCGAACGGGAAGTAAGTATGTGCAAATCGCACCTTGCTAATTCTTTCAATAACTCTTCATGGGCGAGAATACCCAGATAGGATATATTTTTGAATTCCTTATTCTCTAATATTTCTGACAGATAGCTTCCACCATTTCCAACAATGACAAAATCCAAGTCTGGGTTTTTCTCGGCAATGGAAACAAAATCTTCAACACGCTTGCGTTTCATATCATTTCCGAGGAAAACTATTCTTTTAAGTGCCCCCTTATCTGCTGCTATAGACTCAAAGAGCATCGTATCAATGACTGGTGGCAAAATTAACCCTTCAGTATCTATGCCATGATGCCCATTATTGTAGGCCTTCATAAACCCAGTTATGGAATAAACCCTAGATACAAAACTGTAGTTTTCCTTTGCTCTCTCAATATTTCTTAGTGCCGATAATGCAGATTTCAAAGACTCTTCATCGATTATGTTCTCCACCGTTTTGAAGGACTTTCTTTTAAAAATCCTTACCAAAAACCTTTGAAGCTTATAATTATTCCCGCGAGGTAAATAAGCAACCTCAGAATTCATAATCCCCCAAAAGAAACCAAAAATCTGTGTTAGCTTAACTGGATATTTACAATTAAAGATTCTGACACCTGAAATGGAAACCTTGCCTAAATTGCCATGACCAATCGTGAGGGTGTAAATCTCGAACTTTGATTTGTCTAAATGCTCAGCTAGAGTTCTACAGTTAAGATTCTGAGCATTCGTTTGATTAATATATGCTCCGAGAAAGACCTTAATTTTCCTGGACAAGCTCTTTCAATTCGTTTAAGAATAGTTCATCGGCATTCAACGGAAAATGGGCAGCGGCTTGTTCATGTGCCTTTTTCCCCATCTCCTCCAGCCTATCTCTGCTATCCCAGACTCTCTCAAGGGCCAAGCTCAAGTATTTTTTATTAGCAGCATAGGCCAAGAAACCGGTTACTCCATCAACAAAATAATTGGCCATATCTCCAATATCAGTAGCCAATACTGGTCTTCCACAGATCATTGCCTCTGCAACAGTTAAAGGGGCAGCCTCAATGCGAGATGGCATAACCAACAGCTGATTTTCTTCCCATACATTCTTTATGTCGGGCTCAAAACCTTTGAAAAACACTTTCTCAGTAATACCATAAAATTTAGCCAATTCAACTAGCTCAGCCTTATCCTTACCTGTACCATAGATATCCAGCCTCCAAGGCCTTTTCTTCCATTCATCACTTGCAAGACTCTCCAAAAGTATATCATTGCCTTTCCAACGCGTCTCTAAACTGCCTACCATTGCCATTCTTAGCTCATTGACAATAGGGAAAGGCACAATATCAAATGAGGTAAGGTTCAGGGGATTGAAGACAATCTTGGAGTTGTGTAGATGGGTCCTCAACTGTTTCTCAATTACCGATCTTTGTCTTTCGGCAACGAAGAAGGACATACTTGCTTTAGAAAGCACCTGATAAGATCGCTGTCTTAAACTTGGCTTAATTATCCCCTCATCTCTGAATGAGTGAAACAAGATTGAAAAAGGCACCTGAGCCTTGTTCAGAAATTTCGCATACGTATTGTGAAAAGCATGATCATAATCGGCCCCTTGACTCAGGCAAATTACATCCGGCTTCCACTTCACTAGTTCTCTAAGCTCATAATCTTCGCCATAAAACTTAGACCTGTATACATGAAGTAGTTTTAAATATGCACGATATAAAATGCTTCTATGAATGCCTCTTAGCTTACGAAATAAAATTACTCCTCCAGCTTTCTTTATTTCTACGATCAATGGATGAGGGTTTTCCCAATCGTAAACAAGACAAGCAACATCATGATTATTCCTAAGTGCGCTCAAAGCAGTCTTTGTCCAAAGAGACTCGCTACCTCCAGTAGAATTAGTTCGATTCGAAGCTATAAATGCTAACCTCATAATTTACCTTCGTACTTTCTTTGCCCCCATGTCATTTCAAATGACTTTAGCCTAACCAATATATTCCAAAGTCTCTCATACCCTCTAATTTTATTGACCCCCCACGAGGAAAGAGTGATGTATGTCCAGAATTTTCTCTTATTACTGGAGGATATTATTCCATATTCGTCAAAGACCTTCAAAAGATCCTTAGGTATAGAAAACTCTCCGTTTCTTGTGTACGATCTCAAAGACCGAAAAAGAAAAATATTAAGGTTCTTAACCGAATGAGAATCAACTTTAATTTGAGAGGAATATTGTCTAGCTAATTTCTCAAACAAAGCTCTGACTCCTTTCAAAACCCTCAAAGCGTCTGATGGTTTATAGATCTTTTCTCCATCATGTTTTCTATAAAAAGTATCAGGCTTTTCATCTAAAAACTTCTGATATGAAAGCCCTTCGAATAGAGCTCGTAGGTGTAATTCATGATCCTGACAGTTGGGAAAGGACTCATCAAACCCACCCAGCTTCAATAGTGAACTCTTCTTCCAAATCGGACAAGAGATAGTCCACACTATATCTGATCTTAGGAAACGGTGTAAATCTGGTTCTTCAGTATTATAATTCGTTAGTTTTCTGGTATCGTCAATTTGATTTTCAAAAATTAGCATCGGAAACACCCAAAAATCGTGATTAGGAAACTGTCGTATGATATTCAAGCGCTGTTCTAAACAATAGGGTGCCATTAGGTCATCCGAGTCCAGAAAGATTACATACTGGCCTCTGGCATTTTCCAACCCTATATTTCTGGACGTTGGTGCTCCTTTAGGTTCTCTGTTCCTCTTAAGGAGCCTTATTCGAGCATCTTTCTTAGAATACTCTTCGGCAATTTTTATTGATCCATCAGTGGAACCATCATCAACGAGTATTAGCTCCCAGTTAAAGTATGTCTGGTCTACAACACTGCTGATTGTTTCATTTAATAGATCCTCTCTATTGTATACAGGGACTATTATTGAAATCAATTTTTCTTAATCTCTTTCAAAGCAGTTTCAATCAGGGAATCAAGCATCCCGATATGCCTCTCCATTGTGTAATTAGTACGAATATGCATCTTCCCTTTTATTCCCATTTCCTTGGACATCTCAGGGTGCTCAAGTACATATAACATTGCTGTGGACATACCTTCAACATCATGTTCTTCAACCAAGAGTCCGGTTTTTTGGTCAATTATCACATCTAAAATACCTGCATGCCTTGTGGAAATCACAGGCAGACCTGCTGCACTTGCTTCTAATATTGCCAAAGGAGTCCCTTCCATATCTCCATCCTCAGCGGTTATACTATGCTGGACAAAAGCTATTGAATGCGAAAGCAACGATTTATATTCTTCAGGAGAAATGACTCCAGGGAAATCGACACTTTGAGAAATTTTCAGATAAGAGGAAATATTCTTACAAGTATTTAAAAGAGGGCCATTGCCAGCAATAACTAACCTAGCCTCTGGAAACCTTGATAAAACACTTTTAAAAGAGAATAACAGATAATAAGGAGCCTTCTTATCAACGAACCTTCCTATGCCCACAAACCATTGTTTGGCAAACTTTGGAACAACCTCTTCAAAGCTAGGGTTCGGTCCATAGGTATTCAAAATAAGCTTATCACCCGGGCACCCCAGCTCTAGAAGTTTTTGATACATTACTTCAGAAACTGCAACCACAGCAAACGCATAACCAAAGAGGTCGACATAAGCATCATATTCTTCAATCACAGTTTTCTTAGATGAATCATAACCATGAAAATTGACTATTAATGGGAGACCAAGAGCTTTACATACTTTCCATACTTTTTGGCCAGTAGGCCCATACTCTGCTAATACAACTTGAACTCCTTCCTTTTTAAAGGAATTAAACAAAGAATACTCTAACGCAGTATCAAATCTCCTAAAAGCCATTTCTCTGATCTTATTTATTAATCTTTTCTTCAGAGTTATAAGAGAATACTTATTAGCCAGATATCGAGGAGAATAACCACCGTAGTAATGAAGGACATCGGAGTTCAAAAAATCTATATGAGCCTTAATGAATGTTTCACTATAAGCATTCTTGGAAGGGCTAATTAAGGCTAATTTGGTTTTTCCACTCATTACTTAACTTTTGCTGTTCCAGTAAAACTTGGACTTATACTCCCTTCTGTGAAATCAAGTGGTGGCTTATCATGCTTTAACAAAATTTTGTAAATAGGAAAAAATAGCCATTTAAGCACTCTGCGAAGATTAATTGGTAGATTTGATCGAATTAACCATAACCCAAGCATTTGAGCCATTGAGGCATGCCAGCCACCAGTGGCTCTAATATCTATTTCTTCGAATCCAGCCTCCAAGAGCATCCTTTCTAGAGCAAATGGAGTATAGCGATATTCGTCATGTGGAGTCTCATGGAGGTTCCAAAGAAACGGGACTGTAAAAAAGAAAACACCTCCTTGTCTTAGAACTCTTCTTACCTCTTTCAGAACCTCTATTGGATATGGACAATGTTCCAACACCTCTGTAGCCATGGCGCAGTCGAATGAATTGTCCTCAAATGGCATGAGCTGACCATCCCAAGTATAATCTGGCTTAATATTAGAATCGTATTCTAAGGCAGTTCCTAAATCCAACCCAACATATCTTTGAACATTGCTATTAGAGAGTAGATATGACCTATAAGGCATTTTGCCACAGCCTACGTCTAGAAAATTGCCAGAGAAACTAGAAGAAGCTTCTTTAATTGCGCTAAAAATTGCCGTCCTGATAAAATACTTATCAATATTATTTCTTGTCAGTTTTATATTGATGAAATCATTCATTAAGAAAACGATTTAAACATCAACCTCTTTTTAGCTTTTTTTAAGATCCTTTTGAAAAAAGTTGAATCAGGGACTTCATTTCTAATATCCATGATTGATTTTTCTAACCCATTCTCTCTCAAACGTTCATCATAAATTGCTAAGAAGGGTAAAAGAAGCCTATCACTACCATTTAGAATACCCCTTATTGTGCTAGCTGTAAAGTGTATGAAAACAATTGGGACTCCATCATTAATCACCAATTTATTGTCAACCAATTGCCGCTTACATTCAACTTGATTCCAATTGGCAACATTGCATCCTCTATGCTTCAATATATTCACCTTATCGAAAAAAACAGGAATCAAATTCAAATGAGTTTGATCATCAAACTGACCTAAGGTAGCATCCTTTTTACACACAAATGAACATGCCTCTGCCCACCATCGCATTGCTTGTTGCCCACCCTTACTTGATGCAACAAACCCGCCATTGTACAAGCCAGCATAATACTGAAGAAAAAAATTCTTGGATTCTATATGAGGGTTAGAAGATCGAAAATGAGGAGATACTATAACATCATGCTCATCTAAAAGACGTAGTAGAAAATCATAATCGCTAAAAAAATGTATGTCAGAATCGGTATAGATTACTTTTTGATATCGCTGAAGCAAGTAATCGATCAAGACAGGTTTCATAGACCAACGGTATGCATCGTGTTCTTGCTGATGATATTTGGTTAAAATTTCAGCACCCACCCCACTAGAAGATAGTTCATTATAGAAAATTATTTTCAGACCTGCCGGCAAGTTGGCTTGATCTAATTCCTTAAAATCAGAAATCAATACAACAAGTTCTATATTCGCATTAAACTTTCTCAAGGAGAGTAGTAACGCCTTGGCATATGGCAAATAATTCCGGGTAATAATTGTACAAAAACAACTATGCATAAATGCGGAGAGAAAAACTAAGAATCAAAACCACTTCTGGGAAAAACACTCAAGCTTGATTCACGTGACCTGTTGATAATGGAAACACCTTTAGCCAAAAAATATTCATTGGCTACTTCAAAAGAATCCTCTAGAAATTTAAGCGGTAAAACATTGAAAGGATTCCCTGTTTGTATGTAAGGGTTATGACTATCTCCATACTGTTCAGACAGTAGTTGATGATCTTCCTCATCTAACTTTATCCGCTTATACTCGTCCCCGTGTTTTAATTGGAATGCTTTACCGTACCCATGATCAAATCCTATTAGTGAGACTTCTCTAACACCCAAATAGTAAGCCAATTGAAACCCCAAATATGAGACAGACCCTCCTAAGAATGATATTTTAGAAAAGTCCGTAGAAAATGAACGTTTGACTGAAAGGGGAGTGTCTATTGGAAAGTCAGTTTTAAAATAAACGGCAGACCTTGAGAAATTCAAGTGACTATTATGTATTGCCACTAGTAACAATCCATTAAAATCTTTCAGCCGCCTAGATTTACTCATTTCATGTGCCACTATTGGATCTTCAATAATGATTATATCAATTTGATTTGCAAATTCCTTTAGCCCAGCATTGTTAAAGCCGATTTTGACATGGTCCTCAAAGTAATTTAAATCGTCCGGTTCAAAACTGGGGCCATTACCGAGAATAAGACATTTTTTATCGGAATATGCATTTCGAAGATCAAGAAGGATTCTTTTATGAGTCCTGATTTTCAACCCCACTTTCTTCTGAAGTCTCCAAATCAGAAATGACTCGTCAAACATTATTAAGGCTCTTTGTAATCTCAGTTCAAATAAAACCCTTCTCATTAAAGTAAAACTACGACCTGATTTTATCCAAGACCTTGCAACTTGATTTGTACGTTGGTTTAACATCAGTTTTAATATTGAAAAGTTCTACTTTCTAACCTCAAATAGTACATCATATCCTACTGTGCCTATTCTTGTGGATGAGAAACTACTTACGCTACTTTGGTCAAAAGGAATAACTAAATTAAACGATACTATACTCTCCAATACTTCAAAGGGAGACATTCTGGGAATGCTGACATAAAAACTCAAAGAGTAGTTTCCTTCCTTAAGAAACCCTGGATTAAGATTGATTACTCTGGAATACATCCCTGGTGCCTTATCAAAAGTACTATTGTTAGAAGGGTGATAAAAGGAAGAATAAACACACACTTCATCCTTATTAAGCCTAATAACAATACCTGATCTGTTATCATACTCGTTTACAGCATAATTCAAGTAAACCCTCAGTTCACGATTTATATCGAATTGTCTCAAATCACCTTCATCCAGCATAATTTCGGTTATAGATAGAGGTATTGAAGTATCATTCAGTTTTCGAAAACTGAATGATAATCTATTATTTAATAGGTATTCATTGACAATGTCACCCGTAAATCCAATATTACTGACCATGCCGTTTTCAAGTAAAATAGATCTAGTACATAGTTCCTTTATTGCCGACATGTTATGACTAACAAACAAAACTGTCCTTCCCTCTCCTCGACTGACATCCTGCATCTTGCCAATGGCCTTTTTTTGAAATTCTGCATCCCCTACTGCCAATACCTCATCTACAATCAATATTTCAGGTTCTAAGAATGCTGCGACCGCAAATGCCAAACGAACTTTCATCCCAGAAGAATATCTCTTAACTGGTGTATCGATATACCTTTCACATCCAGAAAAATCGATAATCTCATCCAATTTCAAAGCAATCTCAAGCTTCTTCATCCCAAGAATTGCCCCATTCAAAAAAATATTCTCTCGTCCCGTCAATTCAGGATGAAAACCAGTACCAACCTCCAACAGTGCTCCTATTCGCCCATTGGCCATTACTCTACCTGTTGTTGGCCCCGTTACTCTAGAAAGAATTTTCAGTAAAGTACTCTTTCCCGCACCATTTTTACCAATTATACCAATTACCTCTCCTTGAGCGACATCAAAATTTATACCCCTCAAAGACCACACATAATCTGAGCTTCTCTTTAAAGCCCGATCATTGGTTTCTCCGATTTTCAGATAAGGATCCTCTTTACCTCTTAAAAAAGCCCACCAGCGGTTAATATCATGCGATAGTGTTCTGGTACCTACTAGACCAAGTCGATACTGCTTAGAAACGTTTTCAACTTTTAAAACGACTTTATTTGACATTGTCTTTTGTCTTCAAGAACACTAATTCCATAAGGCAAGAATCAATATTGAGAGTTCAATATGATTGGCAATCTTTAATTACCAAGCCAATTCAGTGAAGTTATGTATATAGTCATATCCTCTTTTATCAAGGGTTATATTATTGTATCCCATAAAATGAACTCCATTTAAACTTGCCGCCTCAAAATCATTGACGGAGTCACCAATCAAAATACATCGAGTTGGTTGATAACCAAACCTTTCAAGGAGATCACCAACAAGTACATTTTTTACAATTGGGGAACCCTCTATAGAATTGAAAAGATTCGTTATCTCCAATTTATCACACAAAAAGTTGAGCTCAATGTGATCAGAACCAGAGACTATATGCATCGGAATTATTCCGTAGTAATTCTTTATAAAAGCGAGAGTTTCTTGAATTAAATACTTCTTTTCGGAAAGCCGAATTCTCATTATTTCTGAGAACCTTTGGCTTAGCTTCTGAATTTCTTGACTTGAAATTGACCTATTTAAAACGTGTTCAAAAAAATACCGAAACTTTACATATCTAGACAACCCACCATTCTCTTCATGAAACCTGATCAATTCATCAACTTGAGCATTAGAATACTCCGATAATACAGTCCGAAAGCCTAATTCTCTAATAGCCATACTATCAAGTATGACTCCATCAAAATCCCATAGAATAGCTTCAGGCTTAAGCATTGGCCTATTCAAGAAAGTCTTTGAACCAAGCCTTTGACACGCTTAGGTCATATTCATCATCAATGTCCACGCAATTAATTTTGTTAAGTTCATATTTGAATGGTTTCGTTCCATGAAAATATGACCACTCTATCATTTTTTCTCTAGGAGCCATCAGAATCCCATCAGTCACAAAATAGAGCTGATCCAATTCTTGAGAAGGGACATGCTCCAACCCTAATTTATAATTTAAAGGACCATTTTCAGTCCATATATACCGTTTGAAAGGCTCTACTGACATCAGCGAATCGAAACCACTTTTTAGAGCTTCGAAATAGCGTTCAATTGCTTCAGAATAATTTTGAGGTAAAACCAAAGGTGCCGTGCAGGTAGCCCATAAAATATGCTCTCCTTGCACAGATTCACATATGTGTTTAACAACCTCACCGAAAGTCTTGGTTTTCTCATCGCAATATTCAGGTGCGCGTTTATGCGTTTCTGCTCCTTTTTTTGAAGCCATTTCCAGCATCAAATCTGAGTCACTAGATACTGTTATTCGATTGATCTCCTTAACCTTTAATAATTGATCAATCTTCCATTCCAACAAGGTGGAATTTCCAAATCTAGCTATATTCTTATTGGGAAGCCTTCGACTACCCGCTCTTACTGGAATAACTGCATTAATACTCATCCTTGAAATCCATTCTTAATTTTAGACAAGCCTCTAAAAAAATATTGATGTCAACTGAATATGCTATATACTCAAATCCAAGAGACACTAACCAATTGACTCTATCGTATGTATCAGCAAAAGAACCCATTAGAATATTTCTAGATGAGCACTTATCCTTTATCTTCACTATTGTCTCTCTCACTATGGGGTGGTCAATTTCACCAGGAAAGCCAAGAGATTGTGAAAGGTCATAAGGCCCTATAAAAAGGACATCAAAACCATTTAATTGAATGATCTCCTCTAAATTTTTAATCCCCTCTTCTCCCTCGATTTGAAGTATTAAAAATGACTGATTGGATTTCTCGAAGTAAGATTTTTTGTCCATTGAGCCATATTCGGCTGATCTAACAAACCTACATACACCTCTATTTCCTAATGGATGAAACTTTGCTGAATCAATCGCTCTTTTTGCATCCGACACCGTCTCAATATTAGGTACTTGAATACCAAAAGCTCCAGAATCCAAAGCTTTCCCAATTAGGTTATGATTCAGCTCTGCCACTCTCACAATTGGCTTCAATGATGTTAATGTAGCAGCTCTTATATGGTTTTGAGTTGTAGTAAAATCTACATTTCCATGTTCTTGATCAATTATAACAAAATCGAGATTGGAAAACCCAATTGCTTCAATGATACTACTGTCCGTTGTTTTTGAAAAAACACCAATCATTTTCTTAGTAGTCTGAAAACTGAGTCCTTTTTTAATTTACTATAATCTGTGCTTGTAATACTAGTTATTGACTTGCCGCTGAATACTGAATAAGTTTCAAAGAGTGTCTCATTTTCTTGAAATAAAACCTTCTCTTTTCTATTCATAACATTAGCTCCATAACCGTCATAACCCGCAGTAAACAAGTTCTTTGAGTTCAGCTTTAATGCCAATGATAATGCCAGTGATGTATGTGAAGCCTGAAAATCTGAGAACGGAGTATTATCCAATTCATATGTCAGTTTTCTCAGTCCATTAGGCACGTATGTTCCCATTTCTCTTGGGAATGGTGGTAAGATGCAGCTAAATTCTAAGTCATTAGCATTGGTCAAATTATCCTCAAGCCTTTTCCCTTCGTTTCCAACTATGCACACATAGGCCTTATTCTTAACATCTGTGTAATGGTGGATATACTTTGTACTTGCAAAAACGACATTAACATTCATATGCTCTGACAACCAAACCTTAATAGCATTCGCATGCATTAAAGCTGAAGGTCCTCCTCCAATAATCAATGTTCCATGTGAGTTTTGATTCATTGAAGCCGTGAATTGTGGAAATCGCAAATCGACAGATTGATTGATCTTACGATTCTCAAGCGCTTTTAAAACACTATTGTAAGAATGAAATCGAATATTAATCCAATCCATTATTTCTTGCTGGGGAATTGAATTTGCTCCAGCTACCATATAAGGTAAGTTTGTACCCCAATTATATCTTGACTGTAAGTCCCTAACAGATTCTACTGTTGCAGAAAGTACATTAAAATCTAAATCTAAACTTTCATTAGCATTCAGATAGGTAAGCAACAACTCAGTTTTTAAATTGCCAGCTCCTCGTCCCATTCCTGTAAAGGTAGAGTCAATTATAGCGACACCTTCCCTCATGGCAACAATGGAGTTTGCTAATGCAAGTTCCAAATTGTTATGACCATGAAAACCTAATGGAACATCAGAAGCCTTCATGAATTCTCTAGCTATTATACCAACTCTCTCTGGAGTCATACCTCCATATGAATCGACCATATTGACATAATCTATTTCATTGAGCCGTATAGACGCTAGTATTTCTTTCATCTCATCAATCTCGTCCCATTTTGACATGTACATAAGATTGATTGCAACCTTAAAGCCCTTAGATTTAATCAATTTTCCAATGTGGATCGACCTTTCGAAGTTTTCTGGAGCCACAGCCAACCTTATCAAGTCTACGGTTTCACATTGACTAAGAAGAGAGCGAATGTTATCTAAACCTACTTCCTTTTCGTTAAGCATTAATGCCAGTGGTTTTTTACACTGATCGCTAAGCATCTTCAGCAGGTACTCAGGGCAATAAAAAAACTCTCCTAGATACTTACCCCGTTCATTAGAACGATAACCAATTTCTACAAAATCAATTGGCAGACTATTTACTGCATTTAAATAACTCTTTAAAAAGGCCTTATCAAAATCCCAGTTTGTATAGTACCCGCCATCTCTTAAGGTGCAATCAAGTATCTTCATAATCCCTTCATTTACTTATAGGTAATCTACACAGTATCCATAAAGTTCTTTTCCGTCCTGTTGAAAATAGCTAATCCAATAATGAAAAGAATGACAGCAAACAAAGTGGAATAGAGTAGCTGACCGTAATCCAAAACCCCAGTACCTAAGAAAATATACCTGAAGGCTTCAATAATAGAAGTCATGGGATTAGCCAATATATATACCTTGTATTCCTCTGGAATAGAAGAGAGCGGATAAATTACAGGAGTTCCATACATCAACAATTGCACTCCAAAGGTTATTAAAAATTTAAGGTCCCTGTACTTGGTGGTCAAAGCAGAGAGTATAAAACCGAAGCCTAACCCTAACAACATCATCACCAAGATCAA